>JADFKA010000262.1 GCA_022565135.1 Pseudomonadota bacterium | reverse complement strand
GATCGTCGTTGGGAACATCTGCGAGCAAGGTGCCGGCATCAACCGTGATGACACCGCTGGTGTCGATTGCCGCTGCAATGTCACGAATGTAATCGCCACGATAGCCTGCTTTTGGAAAAGGAATGTTCGTGCCTTGAGATTCAAGCCAGCGCAGCCAGACACTCAAACCCAGGATATCCATCTGCCGTCCGGCGTCATTAACGTAGTACTCACGCTCCACAGGATAGCCTGCTGCTTCGAGCAGATTGCCGACGGTCGCGCCATAGGCGGCGTGACGTCCGTGACCTACGTGCAGTGGCCCGGTCGGATTGGCGGAAACAAATTCGAGCAGAATGCGTGGTTTTCTCCTGGTCTCCTGTCGACCGTAGCTGTCATTGCGCTCAAGTATTGTCTTGAGTTCGGCGTGAAACGCCGTGGCACTCAGGTAGAAATTAATGAAACCTGGTCCGGCTATTTCGACTTTGTCGATCAGGTCCGTTGACGGCAAATTGGCAATTATTATCGCTGCGAGGTCGCGCGGACTTTTTCGCGCGGGGTTAGCGAGGCGCATCGCCACGTTCGTCGCGAAGTCGCCGTGGCTGCCATTGCGAGTGCGCTCGACCGTGCCGGCAACCGTGAGATCGGCAACAGCAGCAGCGAGCTCGGGCAGTTGCGTCAGAGCTTCATTGACTAATTTTGCGACGAGGGATTTCATCAGCGAGCCGGCGATTCTACCTGTATATGTTCCGCTGCGCAGACGCGTAGCCCGGATTATTCATGAATTGTCCGGGCTAGAACAACTCAATTGGATCGACATCGATCGACCAGCGCACTCTGCGGGCGGCGGGTTCGACTTCGAGCGCGACGCGCAGCTCCTTGAGTGCGGCATGCAGTGATTTACGATCACTACTTTGCAGCAGCAATTGCGCACGATAGCGCCCTGCTTTGCGAGCCATCGGCGCGTTGACAGGACCCAGTACTCGCAGGTAGTCGGTCTGCCGGGCCTCGATGCGCCGCTTTGCGATATCGAGTAACTCGTGAGCATCGCGCTGTTTGTGTGCTGCAGATCGGATCAGCGCTAGCCTCGTGAACGGCGGCCAGCGCGACTGCTCACGCTCGGCCAGTGCATCGTCGGCGACTAGCCGATAACCACCATCGATCAGGCGTTGCCAGAACGGATGATCAGGAAATGCAGTTTGTATGATGACCAGGCCCTGACGGCTCTCCCGGCCCGCGCGTCCGGCGACCTGAATGATCGATTGAGCCAGCCGTTCACTCGAGCGAAAGTCTGCGCCAAACAAGCCCTGGTCGGCGTTGACGATGCCAACAAGGGTGAGTTTGGGAAAATGGTGTCCTTTGGACAGCATTTGTGTGCCAACGAGAATATCCGCACCACCTTGTTCCGCGAGCGCGAGCGCCTCGGCGATCGCTCCCTTGCGCTGAGTGCTGTCGCTGTCGATGCGCTTGATGCGATGGCCTGGAAAGCGCTGGCACAGCGCTTCTTCGAGGCGCTCAGTGCCTTCGCCCAGCGGTTTGACCGCAGCACCACATTGCGAACAGCGCTCGTCGAGCGGGCTGCTGCTGCCACAATGATGGCATCGCAAAGATCGGTCGCTCGCATGCACGGTCATGCGCGAGTCGCAACGGCTACATTCGGCGATATGAGCACAGCTTGAGCAAATCAGTGTGGGCGCAAAGCCACGACGATTGAGAAACACCAGCGCTTGGCCGGCTGTGCGTAAATGTTCGTCAATCGCCGCCACCAACGGTTCACTCAGACCGTCGCTGGTCAGCGCGCGACTGAGATCGACAAGGCGGATCAATGGTGGTTTTGCGCCACCGGCGCGCTGCGCAAGAACGATATGCACGTAGTTGCCAGAGCGGCAGTGTTGCAAGGACTCGAGCGTTGGCGTAGCGGAGCCCAGTATGACGGGGATATCAAGATGCTTGGCGCGGGCGATTGCCAGGTCTCGCGCGGAATAGCGCAGGCCCTCCTGTTGCTTGAAGGACTGGTCATGTTCTTCATCGACGACGATCAACCCGAGGTGCGGCATTGGAGTGAACACGGCGGATCGTGTGCCAACGACAAGCTTTGCCGTGCCTTGTTGCGCGGCTCGCCATGCGCTCAATCGCTCAGTGTCGCTTAAGCCCGAATGCAGTACGGCCGGCTCGATGCCTAGTCGATCGTGCAGTCGCGACACAAGCTGTGGTGTCAGTCCGATTTCAGGGACGAGAATAAGTATCTGCCGGTCACACGCGAGCACATCGGTCATCAACTGCAGATAGACCTCGGTCTTACCGCTGCCGGTAACGCCATCAAGCAGGAACGCTGTAAAGCCGGATCGTCCGCGAATGTCCTGCAGCGCTTTGTCTTGCTCTTCAGTAAGTATGGGCCCCGGTCGGCCGGCCACAAGGCTCGCAGTCTCTGGCACTTCTGCTCGTGCATCAAATCGTGCGATCAGGCCTTTCTTCAGTAAGGCATGCGCCGCACGTCGCCAGGTAGGCATCTGCTCGGTCAGCGAGTCGGCTTCGGCGCCGTTGCCACCAGCATCGCGTAGGAGATCGAGTAATTCTGCCTGACGGGGAGCGCGCTTTGACAGCGCTTCAATATCTGCCGCCATGCCGGCGTCACTAATGGCCATAACAGTCAGTGTCGGAAACAGAACTTTGCCCTGGCGCATCAGTGCGGGCAGCGCAGCCGCAACAACTTCGCCGATCGGGTGGTGATAGTAGTCACTTGTGAATCGGATCAGCCAGAGATCGTCAGCTGACAGCAGCGCGGTCTCATCCAGCGCCGAAACACAGCGCCGGATCTTGCTCAATGGTAGCTCGCTGTGCTCGATATGGCCCATCACGAGCCCAATGTGCCTGCGGCGGCCGAACGGCACGATAACGCGAGTACCGGGTAGTGGGCCGGTATTGTCGCTGACCGGCAAGTAGTCGAACTCGCGGGACAGTGGAACGTTAACGGCAACTTTGAGAATAGGAATTTTATTCACTGGAAAATCTTAAAAAACAATCACTTATGGATCAGCTGAACTCCATGGAGACGTTCTGCGTGACATAATGTCTGCAGTTAATATCACAGCAAAACTGTCAACCGGACACTGTCCGCCGCGTTAAACAAGGGTGATACGGTAGTTGACCGTGTGGTGGAGTCAAGAGGACCGTAGAGATGGATCTTGTTCGCGCGATTA
>JADFKA010000009.1 GCA_022565135.1 Pseudomonadota bacterium | reverse complement strand
TTATTACACCGAAACAGATAAAGCGTTGATGTGGGATCGTTGGCAGAAAGGCGAGTCGCTTCACTCAATCGCACGCCTTTTTGGTCGTTATCATTCGGCGATACAAGGCATTCTCTCGAGGACCGGCGGCATACGACCGGTTGAAATCGCAGCCGTAAGCGGCCTGTTGAATTGTTGATTTTCAGAAGTATTGAACGGCCGCTCTTGATGAAAGCGGACGGTCCAGGCACGGATGGCGCAACGGCGGTTTCGGCACTGATGCTGCAGCTCGATCTAATCAGCGAGGTTTATCTCGGATGCCGTCTGTAGTCCGATCAGGGCGTACTTGAGGCCCTGTGGAATGACTGCGTCATTTTCGGCAAGCGCAATCCGGCCGCCCATGATTTCGGCGTACTTTTGTGGATACAAGGGACTGCGATCGGGCTCGGCCAGGCCCTCCGGCACTGTTGGCTGTCCGTTGGCGGGATTGTATTTATCGGTGGCACCGAGTGTGTGCAGGAACTCGTGGGCAATGATGACGTTGTTGCTGCCTCGGTGACGGCGACTGGCGATGGCGTTGACGATACCGACCATGCCTTTTTGCAGCCCAACGGAGTTTTCCAGGACAATTTGCCGGTCAGGGCGATGGTAACGAATAAAAATGCGAACGTCTGGCTCGATCGAATCCTGCTTGCCTGCAGTACTCGACGCCCACCAACGTATCTTGAGGGACCAGAGCATGAGACTGAGCGGCCCAGAGCCCGCATCCGGCTCCGGGGGTTGGTCGTTGATTTGCCGACCGAGCTCGATGCGTACGGGGCGACTGATCTTTTTGCCATAGCGTGCCGATTCGCGCGCAATAAATGTCTCGATCGCGGCGAAGTCATCTATCTTCAGGCTGCTGATGTATTTCGCACTTGCATCGCTGCCGTCAGCATTGATCGGGTATATCTTGACCCACAAGCTGTTGTTCCAGTCCGTGCTGCGAGCTTGTGTCAGCCAGGTGTTGACTGCCACGAAGAACAGGATGAACAGCAGCACGGCTATGCGGATGGCTTTGAACATAGACCGGGGTTCCAGCAAAGACGATGCGCCGATTAAGCCATTGTCGAAGAGGTGCGGGCGCAGACCAGGTCGCAAAAATTGCAATGCGAACATGATGTGGTGACAAATTGTGACGCTCGTCAGAGTTCGGGCATGCGCCTGGCCGCGGTCGCTTGCTCAAACGCGTAAGCCATTTCGATCAGCATCTTTTCAGTATTCGGTGCACCGATGAAGGACAGGCCGATCGGCAAGCCCGAAACCATTCCGGCCGGCACCGTAACGTTGGGATAGCCTGATACAGCGGCGTAAGATGAGCTGCCGACGTGAAAACTGTCACCATTGACATGATCGGTCAGCCACGCGGGTCCATTCGTCGGCGCGATCAAAGCGTCGAGATCATGTTCGTGCAACGCATTGTCGATGCCCTCTGTCGCTATGCGCCTGCTTGCGGCAAGCGCCGTTAGATAGTCATCGTCGGTAAGCGGGCCTTTTTCTTGCGCGCTCAGCAGAATTTCCTGGCCGAATATCGGCATTACCGTGTCCGCATTACTGTCATTGAATTTGATGATCTCGGCCAGCGAACTCATCGGTGCCTGGGTTTGCTCGAGGTACAAGTTCAGGTCGGCTTTGAATTCATACAACAATACTTTGTGTTCCGCATCGCTCATGCCAGTCGTATCAATTGTGATTGCATCAACGATTTCTGCGCCTTGGTTGCGAAGTGCCTCGATGCTGGATTCGAAAATCGCTTCCACGCCTGGATTGGTGCCTGCGCCAAAGTAAGAGCGGATGACGCCAATACGTTTACCAGTGAGGCCATCAGCCGTCAGGTTAGCGGTGTAGCTTACAGCCTGCGCTGCGGCGCGCGCGGACGCGGGGTCGTCAGGATCGGTACCAGTCATCGCGCTGAGCAGGATCGCGGCATCGCGGACCGATCGGGCCATGGGCCCCGCCGTATCCTGACTGTGGGCAAGCGGAATAATGCCGCTGCGACTGATCAGACCGACAGTGGGCTTGATGCCGACGATGCCGTTGATGCCGGATGGACAGACCACCGAGCCGTCGGTTTCGGTGCCAACGGCAACGACGGTCAGGTTCGCTGTGACCGCGGCAGCTGAGCCGCTCGACGAGCCACACGGATTGCGTGCCGTGTCGTACGGGTTTCGAGTCTGGCCGCCGATGCTGCTCCAGCCACTCGACGATAGTGTCGAACGAAAATTCGCCCACTCACTCAGGTTGGCCTTGCCAAGAATTACGGCCCCCGCCTCACGCAATCGACTGACAAGAAACGCGTCTTCACTGGGAATGTGGTGTTCCAGCGCAAGTGATCCGGCCGTCGTATGCATGCGATCAGCGGTGCCAATATTCGCTTTGAGTACTACGGGAATGCCGTGCATTGGGCCGCGCGGTCCGGATTTCTGCCACTCTTCGTCGAGCGCACGCGCCGTTAACAGCGCGTCAGGATTGAGCTCGATAATCGAATTCAGTGACGGTCCGCTGCGATCGATGGCTTCGATTCTATCGAGGTACCAGCTGACGAGTTGCTCGGAGCTTAGCTCGCCGCGATGCATGCGATCATGCAATTCGGTGATCGTAGCTTCTTCGAAAGAGGACTGCGGAGCACCACAGGCCGATAGCGCCATGCAAAGCATGATTATGTAAGCAGATCGCATCGCCGTCCTCCGATCCAGGTGGGGTCAGCCCAAGCCGGGCACTGCCGCGCCGCAAGCGCGGGGTTGGGACTCCATCAATTTCACTTTGACGCAGTACTAGTCCTGTTTTCTAAAACGCAACATAAACCGATCCGTCCTGCCCCGAATGGTCGGGTCAAAAACACCCTTGCTATGATCGTCTTCCATAGTGCGCAGTAGATCACTCTTGGCCTCGAGTTCGAATCCAACGGCTTCGAGCTCGGTGATGACGATACTCGGGTCGATGCGATGCAAGGTCCCACCGGTTTCTCGGGGCGCGCCGGCTTCAGCGTAATGGTCAATGATGCCCAGAATACCACCTGGTTTCAGGCTGCCATGAAGCTCAGCGAGCAGCTGAGTAACGTTGATTTTCGGCCAGCCTTGCTGCGGCGCCACCCAATAGAAATCGTGATAGCCGAGCACCAGGATGATGGCGTCGAATTGCTCCGCTTCTCGAGTTCGAGCTCATTATTCTCCGCCATGAGTATCTCGACAATCGGCAGCCGGTCGTCGCCATAACGTGCGTTGAACTCGTCACCGACGTATCCAAGAGACGTCTCGTTGGTATGCGCGATTACAAGACCAGTATCGCCAACAACGTGCGTGAGAATCTCGGCGTAATAGCCGCCGCCGGAGAACATATCGAAGACCTTCATGCCGGGCGTAATGCCGAAGAATTTCAAAACCTCGGCCGGTTTGCGGCCCGCATCACGCGCGCGATCGGCATCGCTTCTGGCCGGATTTGCGACCGCGCTTGCATAGATTGCCGGGTCGACATCGTGCGATTCGGCACTATGGACTACATGACCATGCTTGTGCTGGCCACAAGCGACCAGCAAAAAGGCGAGTAAGAGTGTGGCGATCGTTTTATTCATCATAGCTCCTGCACGGTGTGCAGATTCATTATTGTCCGTTATGGGACCGGTGCAGCGGTACAAAGTGCCCAGGACAATTAAAAAGCCCCGCAGCAGAAGCTGCGGGGCCAATATCTCTTCTTATTATTAAGAGAGGTAACTGCGAATTCGGTAACCGGATACATTCCTATTATTATTATTGGATCCGGATCTTCTTGTTTTTATGATTGTTATTCTTCTGGCGTCTAAATCCCGTTTGTAGCCGTTGTTGCGTTACCAAGTGCAGTTACACTTCGCTTGGGCAGGGTATGAAAAGCAAGACCTGTGCCAACCTCGATTTAGGTACCGCGAATTCAAGGATTTAGCGTCAATGGACTCGTCCACCTGCACAACATTTGACGGGTTTTGTAAAGAAATCCGACATAATTGCCGCGTTGTATATCATGCAAAATCGAAGAAATATTTTCTAAACTATTGAGATCAAAAAACTTTCTGCCCAAAAGAAAAAAGCTGATGGCAGATCCGGTTCGGCAGGTGGAATCTCAAATATTCGCAATTTGCTAATTATGGGATATGCGGTCCTGTTTTCCACGTGTTTTGTCAATTTATTCGACGTTTGTTGCCGCCTGCGCACGCTCAATCAGTCCGATCGTGCTGTAAAAACGCCCGTTGCGGACGATCGCGACTATTTTCTGCGCGTCATTGATGTTGGCCAGCGGATCGCCGTCGACGAGTACCAGGTCGGCGACGCTACCCGGTGCGATGCGGCCGAGCTGTCGTCCAAGGCCAAGCGCATTCGCCGCGTTGATGCCCGCCGCGCGTAAAGCCTGTTCTGGCGTCAACCCGGCGTCAGCGAGTGCCCGAAATTCTGCGTGTAGTGCGATGCCGGGCGGCAAGCCGTTTGGCTTGCTGCCGAGTACAACCGTGGATGAGGCTGCGGCGAGTGTTGGGCGTTCGGTAAAGCGGCGAATTGCGGCTGCTGAGCGATCGAGCAATTTTGCCTGGCGAGACTGCAATAAAGCCGCGAGACCGGGGGTCCTGGCATCAGCGAGTCCGGACACGATCGTCATGGCAGTGGCGCCGTTTGCAAGCTGAATATCGTCGTAGCGTTCACCGCGTGGCGAAGCAGGCAGCGACTCAGCACCCAACAACATCGTAGCCCCAGATCCGAGGCCGACCTGCCAGTTCTCGGCGAGTATCGGCACGCCGACAGACAGCCAGTCGGCCACACGCGAACGGCGCTCGACGCCGGCCGTCAGGTCACCGGCGATGGTCACCAGCCATAGTGAGTTATCGCCAGATTGGGCCGATGATATGTCGGCCGCGCGCAGCACTCGCGGGCCGGGCATTTGCTTGCCGGACCAACGCTCATTTAAAGATTCACTCTCGGCAAATTCGGCGATAATCGTTGTTACGCCGTAGGACAACAGGAGTGGGCCGAGTGCTTCGCCGTGTTCGGCCGGCAAAGATGCGTAGAAGTCGATATAGCCGGGTAACGTGGTCAGATCACCCATGTCGACTACGATTGACCCCGGTCTCTTGCGTCGCTGTTCGACCGCTTTGATGCGACCACTTTCTATGACGATGTCGAGATCGTGCTGGTAGCCACCGCCGATGCCATCGATCAATCGCGCTGTGCGAATGACAAGTTGACCCGGTGGCGTGTCGATCAACGGTAGCTCACGCAGTCGGCGCACCGCCTTCTGCTGCATATCGTTGCCACTCACGGTCACGCGAAACGGCAGTGTCGCCGACGTCCAGGAATCGAAACTTCGCTTTCGAATCACTCCATTCGCCGGATATAGCAACTGCTGTCGGTCGAGCCATGTGACCGGGGCGTCGAAGAAGTCCTCGCCGGTAATGAACGGACGTATTAAAAGCGGATCGGAGAGGATGATCATATCGATCGACAGGCCATCATCGGCATGTCGTATAAATGTAATCAGGCTGCCGTCAGGACGCCATTGGGGCGATGACAATCGCGATGCTGAGGTCTCGAGGACTTGATCAGTCTGCCCGTGGCGCCGCAACATGACGGACCATTGATCGGCACGACGATGAATGTAGACAAGGTCACGACCATTTGCTGACCACGCGGGCTCAGTCTCGTCGCCTTCAATGTCAGTAATGCGCCAGCTCAGGCGTGTTTCGAGGTCAAGTTCCCACAGGTCGAAACCCGAGTCCCTGCGGTCCGACGAATATACGAGGCGTTCCCCGCCTGGATGCCAGTCGGGGTGTTGGTCGAAGAACTGACCATCGCTGATATTTTGCGCAGAACCATCGGCAAATTGGTATAGCCAGAGCTGATCGTGACGAACAGTCCGAGCCTGGTACACGATAGTGTCCGCTGCGGGAGACCAGCGCGGTCGACGCGCGGGCAAGAGCCCGGTCGTTATCATGTCGGCGACGCCTCCGGCCGCAGGCACTATCCAGATGCCACCTAGCAGGTCAATCGCAAGCCGGCCGTCGTGTGCGGCGTCAACCGAAAAATTTGTGCCTTCGGTCAGTGTGATCTGGGCCGGGGCGACGCCCGCAAAAAACCACAGCAGCAATGCCGCTATGCACCTGGGTCGGGGAGCTATCAAGGTTGCAGCCGCGTGCCTGTCCAGGCACCGACTGTAAATGTGTCGTCATCGTTTTTGCTGAGCGAACGCTCCCAGCGGGCACGATCGTGTATTCGATCCGTTCCTTCGAGCCACAATTCGACATGGCTCGCCCAGACACGCACGCCGCCCCAGTGCGGTGGCCTGGGAATTGCTGGCTGGTCCCTGGCAACGGTCAAATCCCTGTTGTGGGCGACATCGACGCCGAATTTGAGCGCTCTTTCGGCGACCTGAGCAATCAGTGCTTCTCGCGATTCGAGCGGTGCGCTCTGATCGCTTCCCCAGGCGCCGATCTGGCTGCCGCAGTCTCTGCTCGCAAAATACTCATCACTTTCATTCGCTGGCGAACGGACAGCCTGGCCTTCGATGCGGATTTGCCGGCCCAGGGTATCCCAGTGAAAGACAACGGCCACATTCGGGTTTTGCAGAAGCTCACGCACCTTGTTCGATTTGTAGTTCGTGTAGAAAACGAGATAGCCGGGGTCGGCGATGAACGACTTGCAAAGAACAATGCGCGCCGATGGCACAGCGTTGTCGCCGACGGTGACAATGGTCATTGAGTTCGGATTGCGTGTCACACGTTGTTCTGCTGCGGCCTCGATCCAAGCCTCGGCCCAGTGCATCGGGTCAGATGGCAGCTCATCAGGCAGTCGCGGTGCAAGGTAAGGGTTGGTCACGAAAATCTCCGCTCCCTGGCGGTCAATGCTGAGGGTACGAGGTGCAGACTATCAAAGCGACAGCGGCGGATCACCCGTCAGCGAGATAGATGCCACCTTCGCGCCGCGGATCGGTGGCGACCTCGAAACCCGACCGACTGTCAAAACAGGCAGCGCCGACGCCGCCAAAATACATGCTGAGTCTGGATGTGATTTGCACGGGAATGCCGACGTCGGGGAGGTCGAGCCCGGGCTCCGCCATAAGCCGCTCAGCCCCGCCGCTTGTGTCGACATGCACACGTGGATGTGCAATGGCGTCTTGGAGCCGCAAATCCATCTGCAAATGATTAATGAAGAACTGATGTAGCGCTGTCGTAATGCGGTCAGCGCCGGGGGAGCCGACAGCGATGACCGTACCCTCATGGCGCGCGATACTGGGCGCCATATTTGATGGCAGACGCGCTCCCGGCGGCGCCGCATCGAGGCCGCGGCGATTCAATTCAATCTCGCCAAGGCAATTATTGAGCCAGAGTCCTGTGCCTGCGGGCATTTCGCCGGAACCGTAGCCTGACGAGGCGGTTACAGCGCAGGCCATGCCATTGTCGTCAACCGCCGAGGTATGCACCGTGGAAGACGATGTCCACTCAGCAAGTAACTGGCCACTGCGCGCCGACTCAAGCAATTGCGCTGCGCTGGCGCCAATATCGTTGGCGAGGTCGAGCTGATGCTTGCGAAAGTCGAGCACTGCGCGCTGCACATTGATCAGATGCAACAACGTTTCACTGTTCCACTCCTGTTGCGGCATGTCGGCACAGGCCAACAGCAATGCGGCTAAAACCGATCCGCCGATGGCGGGTGGTGGGTTACTGGCTATGCACCATGGCCCTACATTCACAGTCAGTGATGGTCGCTCAATGGCCTCGTACTGGCTGAGGTCTGCTGCCGTCAACGCACCGCCTGATTCGCGTACATGAGCTGTCATTGCCGCCGCAAGATGGCCCTCATAGAAGACCCGTGCGCCGTCTGCCGCGATCGCGGACAGCGACTCCGCGAGATGTGGGATCACTATCAAACTTCCCGGATCTCGCAACGATCGGTTACTCGTGTGCACTGAGAAGAAACCGTCATCACTGCGGCCAAAGACGCTCTCGCCCGAATACCCGAGGTAGTAGTGACATGCGGAGGACAAGGGAAAGCCGTCACGCGTTGCGGTGATTGCCGGAGCGAACAACTCCTGCCAGCGGGCGTGACCAAACAGCTGCCACGCACGCTCGATCGCGGCGAGCGTACCCGGTACGGCAACTGAGCCCGGTCCTACAAGAGTCGTGATGCCGCCACCGTAATTCATTGTGACGCTTACCGCACCCTGACCGCGTTCGTCGTCTTGCAACCCGAGGCCGGGAATCGCGGTGTTGCCGTCGATCGTCACAGGATCGGCGCCAAGTGCCCAAATCGTCACGTAGGCGCTGCCGGCCATGGCACAGATGCCCGGCTCTGTGTTCATCGACAGTAATGCTGCCGCCAGGGCGCAGTCCACCGCGTTACCGCCATACGAGGCGATCTCGCTCGCTGCATCCGCTGCAAGTTGCGATGTGGTTGCGACGGCGACTCTAGTCACTGACAAGCCCCGCCGCTATACGGTGCACAGTCAATAATGAATAACGGAACGGATGCTCTTGCCTTCATGCATCAAGTCAAATGCCTTGTTGATGTCTTCGAGTGGCATCGTAAACGTGATGAATTCATCGATCTTGATCTCGTCGTTCATATATTGATCGACCATGCCGGGCAACTGTGAACGACCGTGACAGCCGCCAAATGCTGTGCCACGCCACACACGCCCGGTCACAAGCTGGAACGGCCGGGTCGAGATTTCCTGACCCGCACCGGCAACCCCAACAATTATCGATTCACCCCAACCTTTGTGACAACACTCGAGCGCGGAGCGCATCAAATTGACATTGCCAACACACTCGAACGAGTAGTCGACGCCGCCATCGGTCATGTCGACGATAACCTCCTGTATCGATGCGCTGTGGTCATTCGGATTGACTGTGTCTGTCGCGCCAAGCTGGGTAGCGAGCTCGAATTTATCGGAATTTATATCTACTCCGATGATGCGGCCCGCCTTCGCCATCGTCGCTCCCTGAATGGCGCTCAATCCAACACCGCCGAGACCAAATATTGCCACGGTCGCACCAGGCTCAACCTTGGCCGTGTTCAATACTGCGCCGATTCCCGTTGTGATACCGCAGCCCAATAAACAGACTTTCTCAAGTGGCGCCTTATCACTGATTTTCGCCACCGCAATTTCAGGCAATACCGTGTACTCGCTGAATGTCGATGTCCCCATGTAGTGATACACAGTTTTGCCGTTCGATGAGAAACGCGACGTGCCATCAGGCATCAGCCCCTGGCCTTGCGTAACACGGATTGCCTGGCAGAGGTTGGTTTTTCCCGAGGTGCAGAAATCACATTCGCCGCACTCCGGCGTATACAAGGGGATCACGTGATCGCCGACCTGCAGTGATGTAACACCGGCGCCGATCTCTTCGACAATCGCTCCGCCTTCGTGGCCGAGCACGGCCGGAAAGATACCCTCGGGATCGTCGCCTGATAATGTGAATGCATCGGTATGACAGACGCCGGTCGCGATATTTCGCAGCAATACCTCGCCTTCCTTCGGGCCGTCCAGATCAATCGTTTCAATCTCGAGTGGTCGGCCCGCTTCCCAGGCGACCGCAGCACGTGTCTTCATCGCTTTTTGACTCCGTTTGGTGATATCAGAAGTGGCCTGCGGTCGATATTCGCACGATTGCCGAAAGAGGAACAGATGCAACGCATGGCTTCGAGTTTGTAAGCACTCACATTGAGCCGCGAATGTAAAAACAGCAGCTTGTGTTTAGAGTTGGTTCGTGTAAAACAGGTTCGATGCAGCCCTACGGGCGCCGTAGATGAACATGATGAGCCTTGATGAACTTCGAAAAGATCTTTCGGTTGTTGACCGGCAGTTGATCGAATTGATTGCCGAGCGGCAACGCGTTGTCGGTGTGATCGGACGCCACAAGCATTCGATGGGTACCGGGACCAGGGATTATGCGCGCGAGAAAGACGTACTCGAAATGAGCCGCGTACAAGCCGAGGAATTGGGCATCGATCCCGATCTGGCCGAGAATGTTTTGCGGCAATTGATACGCTCTTCGCTGGCCAGCCAGGAACGTGACCGAGTGGTTGCTGAAGGCAAGGGAGACGGCCGTAGCGCGCTCGTCATCGGCGGGGCCGGCAAGATGGGTGGCTGGTTTGTTGACTTCTTTACGTCGCAAGGATTTACAACAGTGGTCGCAGATGTGGCCGTCGACGACGGACCGGGGCGGTTCAGGAACTGGACAGATGCGGGCGTGGACTTTGATGTCATCGTTGTTGCGGCGCCTCTGTCGATTTCGGGCAGGATTCTGGCACAACTTGCGGTCCTGAAGCCCACAGGCCTCGTATTCGACATCGGATCTCTGAAAACGCCGCTTTTGGACGGCTTGCATGAGCTCCACAATGCCGGCTGCCAGGTGGCTTCGTTACACCCGATGTATGGCCCCGACACCCGTCTGCTGTCCGGGCACCACCTGATTTTCTGTGCTGTTGGATCACCGCAGGCAACTGCAGCTGCCAAAGAGTTGTTCGTGGCCACGATGGTTGAGCAGATCGACATGGGGCTCGATGACCACGACCGCCTGATCGCCTACGTCCTGGGATTGTCTCATGCACTGAATATCGCGTTTTTCACGGCATTGGCCGAGAGCGGCGAGGCCGCCCCCAAGCTCGCGCGCATGTCGTCTACAACGTTCGACTCCCAATTGCTCGTTTCTGAGGCTGTCGCCCAGGACAATCCCAGCATGTATTTCGAGATTCAGCACCTGAACAAGTTCGGCCTTGAGCCGCTTGATGCACTGTGCGAGGCGTCGCAGCGTATACGTGATGTCGTCGCGGCCGGAGACGAGGAGGGCTTCGTCGAACTCATGCAGAAGGGTCAGGCGTATATGGCTCTGCGGGGCTGACCAGATGCAACCTGGAGACGATCTCACGGCCAAGTTCGACGCGGCGAAGCGGCAACTCGAGCAGCTCACGGCAAAGGTTGTGAGCAACGACGAGAAAATGCGCGCGTCGCAGCAACGTGAGTTGCGCTTGCTGCAGGCGGAAGGCCTCGAAGCGCTGATTACGGAAATGATTGTCGGGTTGAAAGTAAGCTACGGTCTGCAGTACGTCAGCGTCGTGCTTTGTGACCCGGATCATGACATTCGTCACTTGTTGCAGGCTTCCGGCGCAGCTGTCGAAAGTTTCGGTTATCTCATAATGGTTGAGTCGCTGACAGGCATGGCACCGCAGTACATTGCGCTGCGACAGCCGTGGCTTGGTGCTTATGCCGCGTGCGATCATCAGCTGCTGTTCCCGTCAGCGACGGGGCTCGCCAGTGTGGCGATGATCCCGCTATCCCGTCGCCAGAAGCTTATTGGCAGCATCAATCTCGGCAGCGCGGATGCTGCGCGCTTTACTGGCGATTTTGCAGTCGATTTTCTCGCTCACCTGGGTGTTATTGCGTCATTTTGCGTCGAGAATGCCATCAACCGTGCGCGCCTGCTGCGCAGCGGCTTCACCGATTTTTTGACAGGATGGTACAACCGCCGTTATCTGCAGGTGCGCGTTAACGAAGAACTCGCAAGGGCGCGTCGGGACAATACCCACCTCGTGTGTCTGATGCTCGATGTCGATCACTTCAAAAGAGTCAACGACTCATGGGGGCATGCTGCCGGCGACGCGGTCCTGCAGGAACTTGCAATTCGCATTGAATCGCAGGTGCGTGCCAGCGATGTCGGCGCTCGTTACGGTGGTGAGGAATTCGTCATATTGCTACCCAACACTGATAACGAATCGGGCAAACGATTGGCAGAGCGTGTACGTAAAGCGATCGCCGCGTCGCCGGTCGATTTACCCAACGGCGACACCGTATCGATGACTGCATCAATTGGTATAGCCAGCGTGCAGCCTGATCCGGCGGCCAACGACCTGAAGATACTTGGTGACTCATTAATTGCGCGTGCTGACGTCGCACTGTATCGGGCCAAGTCGGATGGCAGAGACCAGATCGCCATCGACGAGAGCTAAGACGCGGCGGCTAACTAATGCCGGACCTCTCGATTGCGGCTCATCACGATCAGAAAAAGCGGCACGCCGATCGCGGCTGTGATTGCGCCGACGGGCAGTTGCCGGGGAGCGATAATCGTTCTGGCGAGCGTGTCAGCTATTACGAGCAGGCTGCCGCCCGCGAGTGCCGACGCGGGCAAGACAATGCGGTGATCGCTTCCCGATACCAGACGTATGAGGTGCGGCACAACGAGGCCAACAAAGCCGATGACGCCGACGGTCGTTACAGAAATCGCAGTTGCCAGTGATGCCGCCGCGAACACGAGGTAGCGAAAGCCAACGACCGGCAGACCGACGATGGCTGCCTGTAGCTCGCCACGAGCAAGTACGTTGAGGTGCCGGGCTGCCAGACACCCCGCGGCCGTAAGGGCAATAAGCAACCACAGACTGCGTGCGGGTTCGAATGCGAAACTCAAGTCGCCCATGAGCCAAAACAGCATGCCACGCAGGTTTTCCTCCGGGCTCAACGCGAGTAGCAATGTCGTCGCAGCACTGAACCCGGCTGCCAGTACGACACCGGTCAGCAGCAATCGTGCCGGCGTCCAACTACCCGTACCGTGAGCGATCGAAAATACGAGCAGCGTCGCGGCCAGCGCGCCGCCGAAGGCAGCGAGATCGACGATCAGGCTGCCAAGGCCGAGCATCATCATGAGCAGTGCAGCAACAGCGGCACCGCCGGAGCTGCCCAGAATATAGGGCTCGGCGAGCGGGTTGCGCAGTAATACCTGCATGAGCACACCCGCGACTGCAAGTAGACCGCCAACCGCAAATGCCGTCAGGGCACGTGGCAGCCGCAGGTCGATAACGAGGGACTGGGTCATTGGCGATGTATCACCCCACAATGCCGCAAGGATGTCAGCAAAACTAATATCGGCGCTGCCCGAGGCAAGCGCAACAATGAGCGCGCCGCCCGCGAACGCGATGAGTCCGGCGAACAAGGCTGCAGGACGCCTGGTGATCAATGCGACACTCTCCTGGCAAAACTCGCTGGCGAATTATTGCGAGCGCTGAACCCATCAATACTACCTGGACCGAGTACTGGTCAATAGCAGTGATTGGTGTAGAGTAATTGCAAGTTTGGATTTTTTGTATCGGTTGCGATGGGCAACGACTGGATTGACGCAGAGGGATTCCGCGCCAACGTTGGAATCATTCTGGCGAACGGCAACGGGAAATTGCTGCTGGGCGGTCGTGTTGGACGCAAAGGCTGGCAATTTCCGCAGGGCGGCATTTTCGTTGGCGAGGACCCTGTCGATGCCATGTACCGCGAACTTCGCGAAGAGGTTGGCCTGCAACGCGACGACGTCGAACTTCTCGGAGTCACGCGGGACTGGATACGATACCGGCTGCCCGGAAAATACATACGCCGTAACAGTATGCCGCTTTGCATCGGCCAGAAACAACGCTGGTTCATGCTACGTCTGGTCTGCTCAGACGAAAACCTGCGCTTCGACCTCGGCGAAGAACCGGAGTTCGACCGTGTGCGATGGGTGGATTATTGGCGGCCCGTTAATGAAGTGATCTATTTCAAGCGCCGTGTCTACGCGCAAGCCCTGCACGAACTGGGATCGATGGCCTATCCGCCGGGACTGCCGTCCCGACCGCGCTGGTGGCCGAAGCGATGGTGCACTGTGTTCGACAAAGATATCGCCGCCATGGCGCGTAGACCGCAGGAGTCAGACGACTAGAAAAGACGCTCGGTGCGGGTGTACGTTGCCGTTCAAAACGGCTTGACGATGGCGAGCAGAATGATGCCAAGAAGAAACACGACCGGGATCTCGTTGAACCAGCGCAACCATTTGTCGTCTTGCACCTGATTCTGCCTGCGCAGTGTGGCTATCCAGCAATGGCAACGGTAGTGATAGATCACGACGCCTGCGAGCAATAGCAATTTTAGCTGGAACCAGCGCATATCGAAAAGTGCCTGATAGACATTCAGCATCAGGAAGCCGAAGACCGTGGTCAGAACCGCGCCAATCGTCATGATAATAAACAATCGAGTTTCCATAATGGAAAAGCGATCTCGGCTTGCCGCGTCGCCTGCCCTGGCGTGATAGATGAACAAGCGCGGCAAATAAAAAAGCCCGGCAAACCAGGTGACCATGAAGGCGACGTGGAGGCCCTTTAGCCAAAGATAGTAATTGATCACCGAAATACGCGGCCTGTTGCCGATACGAGCACGCAGTGTGCAACAGGAAACGCCCGCGAACCATGCCACAGGGGGATTTTAGTGCTCAAACCTGTGAAGCACGTCACGCCCTGAGGCTAAGTCTGTGACGCGCCGCACTTCTGTTTGGTCGAGCCACGGCGTAACATAACGTTTTTACAGTGATTGACGATTCCAGTGGCCCAACGCTCTAGTTTACAGTTGCACAGCCGTGGGCGCATCGTGATGATGTGTGTGGTTGTTGCAATCATGATCGGTGTGAGTGGCTATCTTGTATTCGAGTTTGGGCGCATACAGGCGGATTTCAACATCATTGACAGCACGCATGAGCGCCAGGCGTTCGAGGATCGCATCGAGCAACTGGAAAGCGATATCCGGTCATTGCATGAACAGGTAACACTTCTCGAAACGCATCGCGATATTGATCGTGGGGCATATAAGGATGTCGAATCGAGCCTGGTGTCATTGCAGGCCAGGATTCAGGAGCAGAGTGACGAGATCGCCTTTTATCGTGGCATCGTATCGCCTGAGGACGGCAACTCCGGGCTGCGCGTGCAAAAACTCAAGTTGACTCGAGGTCAAACTGAGCGGGCGTACAATGTTCGACTGGTTCTCGTGCAGTCGTTAAAACACGACCGCAAGGTTAGCGGCAACGTAAACCTGACCATCGAGGGTGTGCAAGACGGCACGACAACAAGCTATAATTTTTCCCAGTTGCTGTCATCGGAGAAAAACAGCAATTGGGTGTTCTCGTTTCGCTATTTTCAGGATTTCGACCGGGAAATCGTTCTTCCCGATGGATTTACACCCGAACGCATCAAAATTGAGATACGTTCGAGAACTCGTTCGATATCGAGTATCGAAGAGAGTTT
The DNA here is from genome assembly GCA_022565135.1 of Pseudomonadota bacterium. GTDB lineage: Bacteria > Pseudomonadota > Gammaproteobacteria > Steroidobacterales > Woeseiaceae > UBA1847. The sequence goes on along the minus strand of JADFKA010000009.1, from coordinate 178 downwards.
TTCCTGGGCGACAAGCCTGGGTTGATAATAATCGATCGTCGGCATCAGGCGATCAGGAGAGATAGATGTTTGGTCGAAAAGAACGCAGGCATACGGTCGTAGACACCCTGGTTGGATCCAACTCCAAGATCAGCGGTGACGTGCACTTCGAGGGCGGGTGTCATGTGGACGGTGCCAT
>JADFKA010000261.1 GCA_022565135.1 Pseudomonadota bacterium | reverse complement strand
GAAAAACGACCACTTTGTATGCGGCGCTCGAACGCATTAACGACAACAGCCGCAACATCATGACTATCGAGGATCCAATCGAGTATTTCATCGACGGCATCGGCCAGTCCCAAGTGAATAACAAGGTCAAAATGACATTTGCCAGAGGGCTTCGGGCTATATTGCGTCAGGACCCCGATGTCGTCATGGTTGGTGAGATTCGCGACCTTGAAACTGCCGAGATCGCCGTACAAGCGAGCCTGACCGGCCATCTTGTGCTCTCTACACTGCACACCAATACGGCGGTGGGAGCCGTGACCCGTTTGCGCGACATGGGTGTCGAGCCATTCCTGTTATCGTCGAGCCTCATCGGCGTGCTCGCACAGCGACTCGTGCGTGTGCTCGACGAGGACACCAAGGTGCCCTACGCTGCCACCGAATACGAGTGCAAAATTCTTGACATGGATCCTGCCAATCCACCGACACTGTACCGACCGGGTACCGGCGGCAACGACGGCTTTCAGGGACGCACCGGTATTTACGAGCTGATTGCCGTCGACGACGAAATGCGCACCATGATTCATGATGGTGTAAGCGAACAGGATCTTGAGAGTCATGCGCGAAAAATGGGGCCCAGTATTCGCGCCGACGGTCGTCGCTGCGTGCTGGCAGGCGTAACTACGCTTGAAGAACTGCTGCGTGTAACCCGCGAGGACTAGTAATGTCAGCTCGATGGACTAATAGTACTCCGTCATCGTGATAGTGATGGAGTACCAGTATGGGCGCATTTGAATTCGTCGCGCTGGATCGGTCCGGCAAGGAATCCAAAGGCCTGATCGAGGGCGACACGCCGAAACAAGTCCGGCAGATCCTGCGTGACCGTCACTTGCTGCCTGTTCAGGTAACAGAAGTCGCCCAGAAAGAAGCTCGCCGGCAACGTACGTTTTCGTTGCGCAGTGGCATTTCTACAGCCGACCTGGCGATACTGACTCGGCAACTGGCATCGCTGTCGGAAGCGGGGCTACCGCTTGAAGAGGCGTTACTGGCAGTCGCACAACAGAATGAGCAGCCCAGGACCAAGAGCATCCTCCTCGGTGTCCGTTCTCGCGTGATGGAGGGACACACACTCGCGCACGGCTTCGGTGAGTTTCCGCAGTCATTTCCCGAGTTGTATCGCGCCACCGTCGCAGCTGGTGAGCATTCAGGGCACCTCGACACCGTCCTCGATAAACTCGCCGATTATACCGAGGCCCGGCAAGAGCTGCGGCAACGCATCATCAATGCAATGGTTTATCCGATCGTGCTGGTCATTATGTCGGTCGCCATCATCAGCTTTATGCTCGCAACTGTCGTGCCGCGCATTGTCGGTGTGTTCGAAAATGCGTCAGGAGAGTTGCCAGCATTGACGCGTGGGATGATCGCGACCAGCGATTTTCTTCGCGATCACTGGCTCGCACTGGTCGTCGCAGGCGGGAGCATTATTTATGGCATCTGGCGGTTGCTGCAGAAGACCGGTCCCAGGCAGAAATATCATCGTTTCCTGTTAAGCATGCCAATCGCGGGGAAACTCACGCGGGGAATTAATACGGCACGATTCACCCGGACATTCAGCATCCTTGCTGGTAGCGGCGTGCCGATTCTTGAATCCCTCAAGATCGCTGCGGAGGTAATCGAGAATCTTCCGATGCGAGAAGCCGTCATTGAGGCGACACTGCGCGTGCGTGAGGGTGCCGGGATCAGCAAATCTCTCGCGGCAAGCAAACTGTTTCCTCCTATGATGATTCACTTGATCGCGAGTGGAGAAACGGCGGGTAAACTCGAAGAAATGCTGACGCGCACGGCGAATTATCAGGAACGTGAAGTTGACGGATTGATTGCCACTCTGCTCGGCATTTTGCAACCTTTGTTGATTGTTTTGATGGGCGCTGTCGTGATGACAATCGTGCTCGCAATCTTGTTACCGATATTTGAGATCAACAACCTGATTCGCTGATTTCGCGCGATTTTTTTCTAGGAAGTACGTCACAAAAACCGGATCTACGTTCTTGCAGAAGCTCTGTTTTCGCGGTATACCATCGATTATGAATCGTGAAGACAACACAGTTGCTGGGGCGGACGATGTCGAGGGCGACACTTTGCCTGATGAGCAAACAGAGGATACCGTTGTTCTCGGTAGCAACGATGCGGTAGACAACGTCGGCGACATATCCGTTGAGATTAATGTCGAGGAACTTGTTGCAAGAATCGAATCGGATAACGGCGACGCCAAGAAACAGGAGAGTGAAGTTCGTCGCCAGCTTGATGACATTATCGAACACACTGAAAGAGAACACGACAGCACGTACAACTTTAATCTCGACGACGATTTGGACGGTCTGTAGGAGCGGGCTCCAACAATTATAATTACCGAAAGTCTCGCGAAGTAACCACAAGATTTCCTAACATCTCCGTGTGATCGATCAACTGCCTGGCAATGACGTGGATCACTTCACCTTCGATCTGTAATTCCCCACGAATACCCATAAGCCGCGCATTCAGTAACGCCGCACGATGCTGTTCGGCAACCTGCTTCCAGACGATCAGGTTAATGTGGCCGGTCTCGTCCTCGAGAGTGACAAACGTAACGCCGCTGGCCGTTCCAGGACGTTGCTTGGTAATCACCAGACCGGCAACACAAACATTCGACCCGGTCATGAGATCGGGCAATCGCTCTGCCTGCAGATAACGATAGCGATCGAGCCTGGCCCTAAGCAGATGCATGGGATGGCGTTCGAGTGTCAGTCCCAGGCTTTGGTAGTCGGCAACGATGTTCTGCCCCTCGGTTGGCTGTCTAAGCAGTGGTACGGCCTCATATCGATCCATCGATGCAAACAACGGCGTCGGTTTTTCAATTCCGGCAACCGCCCAACGCGCGCGATGACGGTGCCCCTCGAGCGCTTTGAGCGCACCGGCCGACGCCAATGCCCCGAGTTCACGGCGACCGAGCGCAGCTCTTTCGAGCAATTGCTGAATGCTGCTATAGCCAGTGTCATTGGCAGGCCGTGCATCGACAATACGACGTCCGGCATCATCGGCTAGCCCTTTGACAATCCTCAGGCCGAGACGCAATGCTGCCTTACCATCATCACGAACTTCGAGCGTGCAATCCCAGTGACTTTGATTAACATCGACAGCCCGAACCTCGACATCATTGCGCCTGACATCCTGTATTAACTGTGACGCTGAATAGAAACCCATAGGCTGGCTG
>JADFKA010000008.1 GCA_022565135.1 Pseudomonadota bacterium | reverse complement strand
TGCCGGGCCAGCCAGTATATATCAACGCCTGTCCGCGGCCCTGCTCGATGTGCGAGGTTTGCGTGCCATCAATGACCTTCTGATCGTCGCCAGCTCGGCATCATCTGACAGGCGCACCTCGCCGCCCTCGGCGCGCACACCGAGTTGTTCGAGTAATGGCCGGACATCCGGAAAACCGGTTGCGTCTGCGTACTGCCGGTAGAGGTCCATGAAAAGTGGTTCGACTAACAGGGAGTCGAACTGTCGAAACAGGTCCGTGCCTGACCAGGTTCTGGCGGATGGCAAGCAGCACTGCTGCATTCGATCGAGCACCGTGTCGAGTGATTCGCGACCGTCGGATCGGCGCCGTAACTCAACATCCGCGATCAATGCAAGTGCTGCACCGCTCCAGTAAATCTTCATCCTGGCGCCGCGTTCGCCCTCGGCCGTAGCGGCATTGGGTGACGCACCCGGAGCAGATTGCCGGCCACGCTCGAAGCCGTCAAACAGTTCCTGCCATGCGTAAGACTCTGTGTATTGGCCTGCACGTGCAAGTAGCAGGTTCTGGTAGTACTGGGCAAAGCCCTCGGAGATCCAGCGCTGACTGCGCTGCAGGTACGGCAGCAACAGGTGGGAGAATTCGTGCGTTGCGGTCCACGTGCCGTAGTACTCCGAGACGGGCCGGCCTTCGTTGATGAATAATTCGATTGTCTCGCCACCGTCGCGGACCACGCGCCCAAACGGCACAGCCGCATCGCCGCCCCACATACTTTGGCCGACGGGGATCACGACGATCCTGGCCGACGAGTTCGGAAAGCGACCGTAGGTGAGGGCGATGTTTCCGGCAGTCTCTCGAACCCACTCTGTGACCGCTGGAGTATCGATGACATTGTGCGAATTCAAAACGGCAATTCTCAATGCGGTGCCCGCGACGTCAACGACGATGGACGTAAATGCGCCGAAAATGGCAATTCCGGTACCACTTTGTGGTGACGCGACTAATCGATAGCCGTTGTTAATATTGTCTAACGGCTGCCATGGCACGGACACCTGGACATTATCGGGCAGGCGAAATTGCACATGGATCTCGTCTGCAGCGGCCAGCCGGGGCCGCCACATCCACAGTGTCGGTGACACTGCAATATTGGCAGGGTCCAGGATTTGCTCATGGCGGCCGATGTTTGCTGCTTCGCGCAGGTCGACGCGATAGTTCAGGCAGTTGATGCCAGCATCTGGCAGCACCAGGCGCCGGCCGCGTGTCTCGAGCTTTTCATCGCTGTCGCAATCGTACGCAGCGACGAGAAATTGTGGCGCATCTTCCGAACGAGCCGAAATGTCGGTAACCGCGGTCGAAAAGTGTGCCGTCACGGTCATTTCCGACAGTGATGCATCGACGCTGATCGTGTATCGGTGATCATTGCCCGCGTGACTATGCATGGCGAACAACAGGCCGATGGCCGCATAGGTCCAGTTGCGATGATGTAAGTTCTTGTTAATGATAATTGTTCTCAAGAATATTGGGATCAACCCGATAACCACGGTTATGCTGACGTTCAGCAACATCGACTACAATAGGTCGCTGAAATTGCATAATTGTTTAGAATGCCTGATTCTGGAGACGTTCCGCCCGAGTCACAGACACTATGAGGAGACTCCCGTGAGCAAGATCGCACGTCGCAAGTTTATCCAATTATCAGCTGTCGCTGCCGCCGGTTGCCTGTTGCAACCCGGTCGAGACGCAATAGCTCAGGATCTGCCGCAACTTACGGAAGATGATCCAATGGCGAATGCCATGAAATACACGCACGATGCAAGCACGGTCGATCCGGCGACTCGCGCTAACCCGGCTCCGGATCAGATTTGCGCCAACTGCGCGCTGTTGCAGGGCAATGACGGCGACGAATGGCGGCCGTGCCAGATTTTCGTCGGCAAGCTCGTCAATTCGAAGGGCTGGTGCTCGGTCTGGGCGCCGAAGGCCTGAACGCAATCGATGTAAGCAACTTTGTTTGAATCGCTGCAAGCCAGTCCCGCGGATGCCATCCTGGGCCTGATTACCGAACATCGGGACGACCCGCGCGCGGAAAAAATCGATCTTGGCGTTGGCGTGTACCGCAATGCAGACGGTGAGACTCCGATCCTCGATGTCGTCAAGGAGGCCGAGCAACGGCTGGTCGAATCGCAGGACAGCAAGTCCTATATCAGCACGGCCGGCAACGCCTCTTTTAACGCAGCGATTCAGTCGCTCGCATTTGCAAATTCAGTTCCTGAAGATCGGCTCATGACGATTCAGACACCGGGTGGTTCAGGGTCACTACGCGTAGCGGCGGGACTGATACTTCGCGCCACGGAAAAAGCCACGATCTGGGTTAGTGAGCCGACCTGGAATAACCATGTGCCCCTGCTTGGCGGTGCCGGCATGACGCTCAAGCCTTATCCGTATTACGACGTCGTGAATCATGTCATCCAATTTGAGGCGATGCTCGATTCGTTGCACAAGGTGCCGAAGGGAGATCTCGTCCTGTTTCACGCCTGTTGCCACAATCCTACGGGCCTCGATCCAAGCGAGGAGCAGTGGCGCGAGATAACCGACATTGTTGTCGAGCGCGAGCTTGTGCCGTTCATCGACATGGCATATCAGGGCTTTGCCGTGGATCTCGATACAGACGCTTTCGCCGTTCGGCACATGGCCAGTGCCGTGCCCGAAATGATCGTGTCTACATCCGGTTCAAAGAATTTCGGCCTGTATCGTGAGCGAATTGGAGCGCTGTCGTTTCTCCTCACTGATATAAACAGTCGCGACATCCTCGCCAGTCAGGCCGGTTCTTATGTGCGCACGTTGTACTCGATGCCGCCCGATCACGGTGCCGCCGTCGTCGGTTTGATTCTGCTGGACGCCGAATTGCGTGCGCGATGGACCGTCGAACTCTATACGATGCGTGATCGGCTGCGCGACATGCGCTCGCTCCTGCACGACGCACTAAAGGTGAAAGCGTCTGGGCACGATTTCTCTCACCTGGTACGCGCCACCGGAATGTTCTGTTTCCTCGGTATAAGCAAGGAGCAAGTCGAGCGGCTGAAAAAGGACTTCGGCGTCTACATGGTGGACTCGAGCCGCATCAACGTGGCCGGAATTGCTCCCGGCAACATCGAATACCTCGCCGACTCAATCGCCGCCGTCTTGTCGTAGCCTGTGATTCCGCGGCACGAGGTCGACTACTCGAAAACGTGCATTAAGAAACTGACGCCAAAGGGCGGCGATCTGAATTCCATTCTGAAGCTGTTGTATCATGATCCGCTGTCGTTCCATGCGATGGAATTTTTAGTTCAGTTCAGGTAAGCATCAGAAATGTCAGGCGACATGAGAGCAAACACGTCACTCGCGATTGTATGCACAACTCTGTTGCTGGCAACGGCTTGTGCGGAACCGACAGACCCTACCAAAAACGAATCATCTGCCAGTCTGCCAACAGAAACCGCTCCAGCAGTAACTCAAGTTGCCCAGCTTGACCAGAAACAAAATGATACGGATGAGCTACTGTCGTCGCTAAATGAGTTGTTGCCCGAGCAGTTTAGTGCGCTGACGGCGGCGTGGTTGGGCGACCTGGGTGGTATGGCGGAGCGTCGCGTTGTCCGGACCCTCGTTGTTTCGGGTGGGCCGCAGTTTTTTTATTATCGTGGCAAGCCCCGCGGCATCGTTGCCGAACTGTTGGTGTTGTTGCAGAAAGAACTTAATGAAAATCTAGGTCGTGGACTGGATCAGATTGAAATCCTGCCGATGCCAGTAAGCCGGGACAAATTGATCCCGGCACTGCTAAATGGCAATGCAGATCTGGTGGCAGCCGATCTAACCATCACCGATGCCCGCTCTGATCTGGTCGACTTTTCGATTCCACTGGTGAGAAACGTCGATGAAATAGTCGTTTTTGCACCTGGCAAAGGTGACGACGTCGCGGTTCTCGACGATCTTTCCGGGCGCACCGTATACGTTCGCAAATCGTCCAGTTACTTCGAGCATCTGTCCGAGTTAAACAAGGACTTGATTGGCCGCGGACTCAAGCCCGTGCGTATCGATGAAGCCAATGAATTCCTAAGAACCCAGGACATACTCGACATGGTGAACGCCGGGCTGGTGTCAGCCACCGTTGTCAACAGCTTCAATGCGAGTTACTGGTCAAAAGTGTTTCCCGATATGAATGTCAGGAAGGATCTCGTGGTTCATGCTGGCGGAGAGATCGCATGGGTCTTTCGCAAAGACAGCCCGCAACTGGCCGCAGCGATCAACAGTTTTGCGCGGGACCATCGTCAAGGTACGTTGATCGGGAACGTGTTGATCAATCGTTACATGGAAAATCTCGACTGGGTTCGAAACTCGTCCTCAGACGAAAGCGTCGAACGACTTCGACCGCTGCTGGAGCTCTTCCGCTCCAGCGCAGTGGAGAATAGCCTCGATCCGCTGATGCTTGCGGCACAAGCGTACCAGGAGTCGGAACTGGATCATAGTAAGAAAAGTCCTGCCGGTGCTATCGGCATCATGCAAATAAAGCCTTCAACCGCGGCCGATCGTAATGTCGGCATTGACGACATATCGAGCCCGGCCGACAACATCAGGGCAGGCGCGAGGTATATGCGTTTCCTGATGGATCGCTATTTCTCCGATCCTGAAATGGGAGAGCTACAGCAGTGGCTATTCGCGCTGGCGGCCTACAATGCCGGGCCTGCGAAGATACAGCGCTTGCGCAACCTGGCCGCCGCCGAAGGGCACGATCCCAACCTGTGGCTCGATAATGTGGAATTGATTGCGGCCCGCAAGATCGGGCGCGAGACGGTCCGCTATGTCAGAAACGTATTCAAATACTACGTTGCTTACCGTATGGCGTGGGAAGACCGCGCCCAGAGGCAATCACTGAGCAGTACTTAATTCTTGATCGACGAAATAACGTGGTTGCCAGGCAGGAAGGACAAGACGAACGCGGCCGGTGCGCTTAGCCGTGATGTCAGGCGAATATTGTCGTCGTTAATACCGGCTTTAATAAGAAATAATGCCGCAGACATGGCCGTAATTGCGGCCGCGCCGAAAAATACAGTCCAGTTACGCTGGTTGCTACTCAGCACCAAGAGTAGGTCCCCACAACAGGCGGCTCTTCTCGTCGATGTGCAAGCGTTCTGCTGTGCCGGCGTTGAGTTCCAGAACATAAGTGACTGGCTCAATCGAAGAGATTGACCGCAGCGACAGTGGTTCGGTATCGCGCGCGATCGACGAAACACGGCCGTCGCTCCGGGCGAACAGAATATCGAGCGGTATGTAAGTGTTCTTCATCCACATCGAGTAGTAGTCCTCGCGGTCATAAATGAAGAGCATGCCGCTCATTGGCGGCAAATTTCGCACAAACATCAGGCCACGGCTGCGTTGCGCATTGCTGGTCGCGATGTAAATATTGATCCGATGGCAGGCGTGCTCGCTCGCCTTGATGACCAGAACGTCCTTGTCGAATACTGCGTCAAGCTTGTCATCTGCAACGGCAGTGGCCGGACAGAACGACAATACCAGCGATGCCGCGAGCACCAGAAAATGGCCGATTATGGTAATAGGCGGGCCATCTGTGGCGCATTTTCCCGGAATTTTCTGCAATGTAACGATTCTGCCGCGGTCACAAGGGGAGCATTATTACCGAACTGAGGCCCGAATGAGAAAAAAATGCAGCGACTGGTTGGCCTGTCCGCGCATCCTCTCTAAAATGGCACGCCGATTTAGGCACCGGAGTCATTGATGAGCGTCATAGAACAATTCCAACAACTTGAGGCGCATGCGAGCTCGTTGATCATCGGTCAGTCGCACCTGATCAACAGGATGATCATTGCGTTGCTCTGCGATGGACATCTTATCGTTGAGGGAGCGCCGGGCCTTGCGAAGACACGTGCCATCAAGGTGCTTGCCGAAAGCATCGAATGCGATTTTCACCGCATTCAATTCACTCCCGATTTGTTACCGGCTGATTTGACCGGCACCGATATCTACCGGCCGCAGGAGGGCACCTTCGAATTTCGCAAGGGTCCGCTGTTCCATAACCTGATCCTTGCCGATGAGATCAATCGTGCGCCGGCCAAAGTGCAGTCGGCGCTGCTCGAGGCGATGGAAGAACGACAGATTACAGTTGGTGACAAGAGCTATGAACTCGATGATCTGTTCATGGTAATGGCGACGCAAAATCCAATCGAGCAGGAAGGCACGTACCCGTTGCCCGAAGCGCAGCTGGATCGATTTCTGCTGCACATCGAGGTTGGTTACCCGACGGTCGAGGACGAGCGTCGCATCATGGTGTTGAACCGTGAAGAAGCAAAAGCCATGCAGAGGGATGCATTTCAACCACCCGAGTTATTGTCTGTCGAATCGATCATGCAGGCACGTCAGGACGTCTTGCGACTGCACCTCGCCAGTGAACTCGAGAAGTACATCGTCAATATCGTCGTGGCGACGCGCGACCCTGGTCGCGTAGACAAGTCGCTCGACGGGCAGATACTTTATGGTGCCAGTCCGCGCGCGTGTATGGGTATCGATCGCGCTGCGCGAGCGCACGCCTGGCTTTCGCGCCGGGACTACGTTGGACCCGAAGACATACAGGCAGTCGCTCCTGACGTATTGCGGCATCGGCTGGTCTTAAGTTTTGAGGCTGAGGCCGACGGTGTTGATGCGAACTCGATCATCGAGCGAGTTCTGGATGGCGTCGGTGTGCCGTAATGGCCGCGCTCGATCACATTGCCGAACCCGTATCGCCGGTTAGCGTTAGCCAGGCAGGCCTGATCCGGCTTAATGGTCCGGCGCGAGGGATCGCACTCGACGTCTTGCGAATCAAGTCATTGCAAACCGGCGCCTATGTCTCGCATTTCCGTGGTCGTGGCATGGAGTTCGACGAGTCACGGCCCTATCAGCCCGGCGATGATCCGCGCAGCATCGACTGGCGCGTGACCGCCAGGAGCACCATGGCGTACACGAAATTATTTCGCGAGGAGCGTGAGCGCCCGGTGCTCGTGGTCGTGGATCTGCGTTCGAATATGCATTTCGCGACCCAGGGTTGCTTCAAGTCCGTTAATGCGAGCCGCGCCGCGGCGCTACTGTCCTGGGCGGCGCATCATCGCGGTGACCGGCTCGGCGGGTTGATTTTCGGCGATTCAACGCATCGCGAACTCAGACCGAAGCTCGGTCGCCGGGCGGCGCTCCGATTTATCCACGAGCTTGTCGGTCATCCGGACTGGGAGCACCGCGAACCCACGAATGGCAATGATGAGGAGCCGCCACTAACTCGGGCAATGGCCGCGCTAAGACGAGTAGCACGACCGGGCAGTCTGGTCGTGATATTGAGTGATTTTCTCGGCTTTTCGCGGGCCGCGAAGGCATATCTGTCCAATGTTGCTCGCCACAGTGAGGTGTTGGCTGTGTTTCTCAACGACCCGCTCGAACGCGAATTGCCACTACCCGGACGCTACCGACTTGTCTCTCGCGATGATGAGATTGCGATCGATACGGTGGCGAAAGCCGCACGTCGCGACTACAGAAACGCGTTTCTTGCTCGGCGCAAGGAGCTTGAAGCGTTTTGCCACCGTTACGGCATTCACCTGATGTCGATGTCCACGCAGGATGATCCCATCAGCAAGCTGCAAGCTGCGCTTGGCAGAAGGACGCGTTGACGGTGGATCCGCAGCAAATTCCTCTACGAGACCTGCACCTGCCGGAAATGGTTGGCTGGTGGCCGCTGGCGCCGGGATGGTGGATTGTCATAGGCTTCGCCGTCGTTGGCCTGGTCTTGCTACTGCGGCGTCTGCTGCGAAAGCGTGCCCGCAGCGCCGCCAGGCGTCATGCGCTCAGGCAGCTTAATAGCCTGGTGGCCGAGTACGAGCGACATCACGATGTGGTGGCATTCGGCGCACAAATGTCTAGGCTGCTACGTCGCGCGATGCTTGCATATGCGCCGCGTCAAGAGATTGCAGGCCTGACGGGCGACGAGTGGCTTGCCTGGCTCGATCGCGGTCTGGAAGTTCCGCAATTCGTCAACGGACCCGGGCGAGTGCTGCTTGAGTTGCCGTATCGCGACGCAGATTCAGCCGCAACGAGCCTGGACGTTTACAGACTGGTCACTGCGGTTCGCCAACGAGTTGCGACACCTCTCAGGAGCAAGCACTGATGTGGTCGCTCGCCTGGCCCTGGGTCCTGCTGGCATTGCCGCTGCCATTGATCGCCAACAAACTGTTGCCCGAATCACCAGACCTGCGCGACGCGGGCCTGCACGTGCCGAGCCTCAGCGGCTTCGCTATGTTGATCGATCGCTCGCAGGCCGAGCAACTGCTGAACTGGAGGTTATGGCTGGCTGTCATCGCCTGGATTTTGCTCGTCATCGCCGCCGCCAGGCCCGAACGCATCGGTGACGAACTTGATGTGCCGGTGTCCGGGCGCAACCTCATGCTCGCCGTCGATTTATCGGGCAGCATGGATCAAAAGGACTTTGTACTTGGCGGTCGCCGCGTCGACCGGTTGACCGCAACCAAAGCTGTTGCCAGCGATTTCATCAGTCGTCGCGAGGGTGATCGCATCGGCCTGATTCTGTTTGGTGAACGCGCTTACTTGCAGGTGCCGCTGACGCTCGACAGGGAAACGGTAAAGATTCTGTTGCTCGAGTCGTTCATCGGCCTTGCCGGTGAGAAAACCGCCATCGGTGACGCGATTACGCTCGCGGTCAAACGCATTCACGATCAGGAGATAGACGCGGGTGAACAGGTACTCGTGTTGCTGACCGATGGTGCGAATACAGCGGGCGAAGTGCCACCGCTTAAAGCAGCTCAGCTCGCGGCGCAGGTCGGTCTGCGAATCTACACAATCGGCATTGGTGCCGAGCAGCTCGAAGTATCGTCGCTCATTGGCGGTCGCCGCAATATCAATCCGTCGGCCGACCTTGACGAGAAGACGCTGACCGGGATCGCTGAACTAACGGGGGGTCGTTACTTTCGTGCCGTAGATACGGCCGCATTACAGGACATTTACCGTCTCGTCGACGAACTCGAGCCCGTTGCAAGGCCCGAAGCCGGCTTCCGGCCCGTGAAATCACTCTATTACCTGCCATTGGCGGGCGCGTTCGCGCTGGCAGCGTTCCTCATAATTGTCAGTCTCTGGCAAAACCTCGTAGCCGGGCGGCATAGCCGCGTACAAACCGATGTTGTCTGACTTTCATTTTCTCCGACCCGAATGGCTATGGGTAGTACCGATCGTCATTGGGGCGACGTTACTGCTTGCACATCGTCAACTCGGGACCGGAAATTGGCAAAATGTCGTTGCGCCGTCGCTTGTACCGTACGTATTGTCGCGATCCGCTATCCGACGTGCCGATTATCGCTGGTGGTTGCTGGGCCTGAGCGCTGTCATTGTCGTGTTGTCGCTCGCGGGTCCTGCATGGCAACGCATCGATCAGCCCGTGTATCGCTCCGATCAGGCGCTGGTCGTCGCTCTCGATTTATCGCGCTCGATGGACGCACAGGACGTGTCGCCAAGCCGGTTATCGCGCGCGCGGCTAAAGATTCTCGACATGCTCGAACGTCGGGCCAGCGGCCAGACGGCACTTGTCGTTTATTCGGCGAATGCGTTCACGGTAACGCCACTGACGACCGATACGGCAACGATCGCGGCACTCGTCAACAGCCTGAGTACCGACATCATGCCGAGTCGTGGCAGCTACCCGGTCGCCGCAATTAACAAGGGCAGGCGGCTGCTCGAGCAAGCCGGCGCAGCGTTCGGAGAGGTGTTATTGATTACGGACGGGGGTTCATCGCCCGCGGCGGAAAAGGTCGCGCGCGAGCTGCGGAGTTCCGGTTACACATTGTCCGTGCTCGCTGTCGGCACGACCGTTGGAGCACCTATTCCGAAAATGGGTGGTGGCTTTGTTACTGGGCGGAGCGGACAAATTGCGGTACCCAAACTCGAGGAGCGTTCGCTACGTGCGCTGGCTGCGGCCGGTGGTGGTCAATTCTCGGTCCTGACCACAGATGATCGCGATCTCGACATTCTTTTATCGGGCAAAGTCGGGCATCGCAGAGCATCGAACGAGTCGCTCGCAACAGACCAGTGGCGAGAAGAAGGGCCCTGGTTGTTGTTGTTGCTTTTGCCAGTCGCAGCAATGTCATTTCGACGCGGCTGGGTGCTGATGGTGGCGTTCGCGGTGTTGCCGGTATCGGGGCCTGCGCAAGCGTCAGTCTGGGATGACATCTGGTCGACGAAAGACCAGCAGGGTCAGCGCAGACTCGCAGACGGTGCAGCGACCGATGCCGCAGAACTGTTCGAAAACCCGGATTGGCGCGCGGTCGCGCAATATCGGGCACAGGAATACGCGCAGAGCGCTGCCGAATTTGCAGCACGTGATGATATGCGTAGCCTGTACAATCTCGGTAATGCGCTCGCCCGCCAGGGTCAATTCGCAACAGCGATCGATGCCTATGAGCAAGTGCTCGAATCGAGTCCCGAAGATGCGGATGCCGCATACAATCGCGACCTTTTGCAGCAATTGCTCGAACAACAGCAGCAAAACGAAGGTGATCAGCAGGAATCATCAGGTGAGCAGGGTGAGGGCGAGACGTCGGATGGTGAAAGCGACTCGGAACAAGACAGTACGGACTCCCAAGCCAATGGTGAGCCAGAGGATGGTGATGCGTCACCACGCGATGGCGAGATGAGCCAGGAGGATTTCGAGGCATTGCAGGAAGAATTACGTCGCGCGGCCGCAGCAGCAGAACAGAACGCCACCGATCCAGCTGAGCAACGACTGACAGAGGCCGAGCTCGAGGCTTTGCGGCGCGAACAGGAGCAACAGCAGGCGCTGGAACAATGGTTGCGCCGCATTCCGAACGATCCGGGCGCCTTGCTGCGCAACAAATTCCGCTACCAATACCAGAAAACAGGCAAGGATCAGGACGGCAACGATACCTGGCCTGACGATGAGGTGCAGCCGTGGTAGCCGCAGAAAGCCAATCAATGTGCAAGGCTGTGTTGATGGTTGTACTTGCATTGTTGCCGATCGATGCGGCGCAGGCGGCCGTCACTGCCAGCGTCGATCGTGTCGACGTCGAGCTCAACGAGTCGTTCACGCTGGAGCTGACGACAGACACGAATATCGATATGCAGCCAGATACGTCTGTGCTGGAAAAGGATTTCTACATAGGGCAGGAAAGCCAACTCAGCAACACGACGATTGCCAATGGGAAGATTCGGCGCAGTAAAACATGGACGTATTCGCTGCGACCAAAACGCACAGGGCAATTGATCATTCCGGCAATCAGCGTCGGCGACGAACGCAGTAATGTAGTGATGGTTGTGGTCAGCGAACCGAGCTACTTGCCACCGGGTGAGGCGGAGATATTCGTCACCAGCGAAGTAGATTTCAACGAGACCTATGTGCAGGCCCAGGTGTTGTTGACGATCAAGGTTTTTCGCTCGGTTGCTACACGCCAGCCCTCACTGCGGGATCCGACGGTGAGCGGCGTAGAGGTGTTGGTCGAACTCGCCGGCGATGATCGTAACTACGAGGCGATTGTCGATGGCACGCCATACAGCGTTGTTGAGAGAGTGTTTGCCTTGTACCCGCAAGAGAGCGGCGAGATTCAATTATCACCCGCGCGATTTGAGGCGCGCGTACTGCGCAATGGACGCATCACGGGTCGCAAGGTGTACGAATCCGAGTCGCGGTCGATCACGGTACGGCCGATTCCGCCGCCCCCGGTTGACTATCCTGATGCGGCCTGGTTGCCGGCCAAGGATCTGCAGTTGACCGAAGACTGGTCGCGAGACGAAGAGGAGATCGTGGCGGGCGAACCGCTAACCCGACATATCACGGTCAGCGCGCTTGGACAGCTCGAGACGCAGATCCCCGAACTCAAGCCGCCATCGGTAAATGGCTTGAATATCTATCCTGATAAACCGGAGTTGAGTCGTCGCGTCGAGTCGGGCGGCATACGTGGCATTCGCAGGGATCAATATGCTCTGATCGGTGTCGCTGCCGGCAATGTCGTGCTACCGGCATTGGAATTGCCGTGGTGGAACGTGCACAGCGGCGAATGGGAGGTAGCGCGTTTGCCAGAGCGCAGCATTACGATTCTGGCATCTGCTGAGCCACCGATGCCGGAAGCTGTCACTACAGCATCCGGGGTAACCGAAAGCGGTGCTGAGTCAGAGATCGTTCTGGTTCCGAGCGGCTATTGGCGTCGAGTCAGTGCGTTATTGGCGGGCCTGTGGTTATTGACGTTAATTGTCTGGTGGCGGTCTTCAGGATCCACACCCAGGCGCAAGCCACGCGAGCCCGAACCGATTCCGCTACACAAACAACAGGCCAGGAAGCTAAAGTCAGCTCGCAGAGCGGCGTTGGCGGGTGATGCGGCCGCAGTCCGCAAGGCCGTACTCGAGTGGGGCACATTGCAATGGCCTGACGATGCGCCACGCAGTATTGGCGTACTCGCATCGCGAGTGTCGTCGCCGCTCGTTGAAGAACTCCAGGAATTGTCGGCTCTCAGTTACGGCCCGCAGGGCGGTGACTGGAATGGTGCGGCGCTGGCCAAGGCATTACGATCATTCGCCGTCCTGTCCGACAGCGACGACAAAAGCGAAGAAAGATTGCCGCCGCTGATGCCCACGTAGCTAAAACGATATGGCTGAGGGCGGATGCTTATTTGGCGGAAGTAAAGCGCAGCGTAGCGAGCCATGACGCCAAGTAAGCGTCCGCCCTCAGCCATAAGCTACCAATGTCCGGTGCTGGGCATCGACGCCCACGGTTCCTGCACGGGCAGTGCGTCACCTTTCTGCAGTAACTCGATCGAAATATTATCCGGAGATCGTATGAAGGCCATTCGACCGTCGCGAGGCGGCCGGTTGATCGTCACGCCTGCGTCCAGCAGCTTTTGGCACAAGCCGTAAATGTCGTCGACGGCGTAGGCAAGATGACCGAAATTGCGGCCCTCGCCAAGGTCTTCAGGATCCCAGTTCCAGGTAAGTTCAATTTGTGCATCTTCGTCTCCGGGCACGGCCAGGAATATGAGTGTAAATTTCCCTTCTTCGTTATCGATCCGTCGCAATTCAACGAGACCGAGCTTGTTGCAGTAGAAATCAAGGGACGAATTCACGTCAGTCACGCGAATCATCGTATGCAGGTATTTCATTGGGAGTTACTCATTTATACAATAGTTATCTATAAGTCGGCGGTGAGCAACAAGTGAAGGACATTTGTGCGATTACGATTGACCTCGATGACACGCTTTGGGAGATCCATCCAGTCATTCATCGCGCCGAACGGCGTCTTTTTACGTGGCTTGGTGAGCACTACCCGAGAATCACTGCAATGTTTTCCCCGGAGGCGATGCTGGAGGTTCGTCAAGGCGTTGTTCTCGACCATCCAGATCAAAGCCACGACTACACTTATTTGCGGCGCACTGTGCTCGGTCGGCTAGGTGTTGCGGCAGGTTACGACGCAGGGCTGGTTGACGACGCGATGGCTGTGTTTGACGAAGTACGTAACGATGTCGAGATCTTTCCCGAGGTTCGACCGGCATTGGAAGCCTTGCGTCGCGAATATGTGCTCATTGCCGTAACAAACGGCAATGCCAATTTGCGCGTAATAGGAATTCACGATCTGTTTCACGACTTTGTGTCCGCCAGGACGGCAGGCGCGGCGAAACCTGCAAGGCAGATATTCGACGCGGCCGTTCGTGCCGGTGGCGCTGCGGCGCATCAGACTTTGCATGTTGGCGATCACCCGGAAATCGATGTCAATGGGGCGCGAGATGCGGGTCTGAAGACAGTTTGGGTAAATCGTAATGGCCGCAACTGGCCCAGTGAGTTGCCACGACCGGACGGTGTCGTTGCCGATATTGGTGAACTCAGCGAGATGCTCGAAGCGGTGAAGAAATGAGTGACGATCCGCTGATTCTTTATATACCCGGCTTGCTGCCAAAACCCAAGGCGGCCACGCACAGGGATGCATTGCTGCGCTGCTTGTTGGCAGGTGTGCGGCGGATTGATGGCGATGTTGCTCGGGCGATCGGGGCAAAGGATCATCGCTTTGACATCGTTTCATGGACGTATAATTTCTACGGCGTACACCGCAATTTCGCAATCGACGCGAACGCCGTGGACGCGGTTATCGCACAACAGCAGCCAACGCAACGAGACATTGACGAGGCATCCTCGTGGCGGCGTCGGCTGGCGCGTCGGATCTTTCTGCTGGGTGACCTGCTGCCACTTCTGATCCCGCATATCGCCAACGAACGGTTGGAATTGCATCTGCGCGACCTGCGTCGCTACGCGCGCAACCGTAATGGCATCGCGGAGCACGTGCGCCAAATGCTAAAAATACTGTTGCGTGCGGCTGCCGAGGCACAACGACCCGTGCTCCTGCTCGCGCACAGCATGGGCTCAGTGATCGCCTATGACGCCCTCTGGCAAATGAGTCACAGCGATGGCGACAAGCTGCACATCGATCTGCTGCTCACGATGGGGAGCCCGCTCGGGCAACGCTACATTCAACGACGCCTGCAGGGACATCGTGAATCTGGCTCGCGCCGATATCCAGACAATATTCGCCGTTGGATCAATCTGACGGCCGTCGGCGATCTGACCGCGATTGACCCGGTACTGAGTGATGATTTTGCGGCGATGATCGATCTCGGCCTGGTTGAAGGCATCGACGATCGGGAGCTGCACAATTACTTCAGACTTGTGGGGGAGCTCAACGTGCACGCGGAATACGGTTATCTCGTCCACGCAGAGACCGCAAAAATCGTCACCGAATGGTGGCAGTCAGTCACTGACAGGCCGTAACCTGGCTGTGGTAGCCCGTTCGCGTCCACCGGGTATTTTCCCCGCTGTCTGCACGTCGGCCACGACACGGTAGCTCCTCGAGCTTAATGTCGCTTCGACGTCCCTGTCTCGCTCCAATCCGCGCATCCTCGCTCTCGCTGTCCCTGCTCCGCTCGGCTTCGACGACGCTCGACGAGCCACCGTATCGTGGCCACCGGCCGATCATCGTAAGGTCGGTGGGAGGGATGTTCTTTGCCGGAAATAAAGCGCAGCGCAGCGAGCCATTCCGGCAAGGAATGTCCGGACCGCCGGCCGTGCGCCGACCATGGCAGGACGCCGAGCGAGGTTTAGCGCGAGTAAATACCCGGTGCCGTGCCTTTGTGGCAGGGCCCGGTCTACGATTGCTCGAGATTGGGCCGGATGACGATGTCGATGCGCCGGTTGCGCGCGCGGCCTGATACTGTTTCGTTGCTTGCGACAGGGCGCGTTTCGCCATAGCCGGTTGCTATCAGGCGATAGGTGGGAATCCGCATCGCATTGATCATGTATTGCTGCACGGATTCGGCCCGTTCCTGCGACAGTATCTGGTTGGAATCGTCGCCACCATGAGCGTCAGTGT
>JADFKA010000260.1 GCA_022565135.1 Pseudomonadota bacterium | reverse complement strand
TCGTGCAATGAAGGAGGGCGATACGAACCCGGACAAGTTGATCGACGAGTGTCGTCGGGCAATGCGCGTGGCACAGATGCGTGAGGTCGACCGCCTGGAGCAAGACCTGGCAACGCTTGCGACAATTGGCTCAACCAGTCCGTATGTTGGTTTGTTGGGTACCGTCTGGGGCATCATGAATGCGTTCATGGGACTCGGCAATGTGCAAACAGCAACGCTCGCCACCGTTGCACCGCCGATTGCCGAGGCGCTGGTAGCGACCGCCATGGGCCTGTTCGCCGCGATACCGGCCGTCATCGCCTACAACCGCTATGCTGACAAGGTCGTGCGCCTCGAATATCGTTACGACGGCTTTAGCGAGGAATTCTCGAGCATCCTGCAGCGGCACGCGCAGAATCCGCCAGGAGACTGACATGCCGACACCGATGCAAAAGCGCAAACTCATGAGCGAGATCAACGTGGTGCCCTATATCGACGTGATGCTCGTGTTGCTCGTCATTTTCATGGTCACAGCCCCGATGCTGACTCAGGGCATCAAGGTGGAATTGCCGAAAGCAGGCGCTGAACCCATTCCGGAGGTGCCCGACCACCCGCCACTCATACTAAGCGTCGACGCTGAAGGCAATCTATACGTCAATGTCGGTGATGACGAAGATCAACCTGCGTCGGCCAAAGACGTGGTAGCGAGAGTCGGCGCAGTACTTCGTAACCGGCCCAATACGCCGATACTCGTGAAAGCGGATCGCTCGGTCCCGTACGGCAACGTTGTCGGTGCGATGGTGTTATTGCAACAAGGTGGCGCTACAGAGGTCGGATTCATCACAGATCCTTTGGATACTTATCCAGTACCCGAATAAAGTTGCGCAAAGTTCTTCAACAAAATGAATACCTGGTTCCCGTTACACTCGCGGTATTACTGCACATCGTGCTGTTCGGATCGCTTATTGTCGCGCTCGATTTCGGCGAACAAACCACGCTGGCCATGCCGCTCGCAATCAAAGGCACGCTGGTTACCGATAATGCCGTCGTTATTCCACCAACAGTCAAAGAGGTGCCATTCGAGCAGCCTATAAGTGAGCAACAGCGAATTGACGCCGAGGAACAGAAGCGACAGCAGGACGCGAAAATTGAGCGGCAACGGCTCAGCCGTATTGCGGAGCAAGAAGCTGAGCGCAAACGTCGCGCCGAGGCGGCAGAACGCAAGCGGCAAGCTGATGAGGAAGCGCTAAAGGAACGCCGCCGGCTGGATGCCGAGCGTAAACGCGAAGAGGAGATCGAGCGACAGCGGTTGGAGAACCTGCGCCTCCGACGCGAAGCTGAGTCCACGGCCAGACAGGTCGAAATCGATGCGGAGGTTGATCGCTTTTCCAGAGTGGACGCCGGTGAGTTGGCTGCTTATCAGTTTGCTATTCAGCAAACAGTACGGCGTCACTGGATCGAGCCAGCGAGCTCACGGCCCGGACTGAAGTGTGAGGTGCGCGTGCAGCAATTGCCCGGTGGTGCCGTCGTCAGCGTATCGATCCTGACATGCAATGGTGATGCGGCTGTGCGGCGTTCTATCATAGCTGCAATCGAGAAGGCATCGCCATTGCCGATACCCTCCAATCCAAATCTTTTCGATCGCTACTTGCGGTTTACTTTCAGACCTGAACAATAGGCCCTGATATTTCCATCGACGAGGCAACTGTGCACAGATTCGCCATTTCAGCATTTTTATTTCTGCTCGTATCGATGCCACTCGGTTCTGCGCGAGCCGAGCTCGATATTGAAATCACGCAAGGCGCCGGACACAGGACGCCGGTCGCCGTGGTACCGTTTGGCTGGGTGGGTAATGCATCAGACGTGCCGCTCGACATTGCCGAGGTGATCAGCAACGACTTGACGCGCAGTGGCCGATTCGCGCCGATTGCCATCCGCGACATGCTGCAAAAACCGACCGAAGGCGCCAAAGTCGACTTTGACGACTGGTCCATCCTTGGTGTGGAGGCAGTCATTATCGGTCGAGTGACACAGACTGGGGCCAATGCCTACAAGGTGCAATTCCAGTTGTTCGACGTGTTTGGACGAGATCAGCTCGTTGGCTACAGCATGCCGGCAAGTCGGGGCACTATGCGCCGTATTGCGCACCGTGCCGCAGACATGATTTACGAGAAGCTGACCGGCATCAAAGGCGTGTTTGACACCAAGGTGGCTTATGTGACGGCGCAATTGCGTGCTGGCAAGCAATATTATTCACTCGTCGTGTCAGATCAGGATGGGGAAAATGAACACACGATCATGGAGAGCACGGACCCGATCATGTCCCCGGCCTGGTCACCGGACAGCCGTCGGCTGGCCTATGTATCATTCGAAGGCAACAAGTCGTCGGTTTTTGTACAAACGCTAAGAACCGGAAACCGCAGCCAGGTGTCGAGCAAGGCTGGCATCAATGGGGCTCCGTCGTTTTCGCCGGATGGTCGCAAACTGGTCGTGACCCTGGGCGGAATTGACGGCAATCTTGATATCTATGTGCTTGATATCAATTCCCGGCAAACCAGGCGCCTCACAACACATCGAGCGATCGACACTGAAGGTAGCTGGTCGCCGGACGGGCGATATATCTACTTTACGTCGGATCGCAGTGGCGGTCCGCAAATATACCGAGTGTCCACAAATGGTGGCAGCGTAGAGCGCATTACCTACGAAGGGAGTTATAATGCGCGACCGCGCTTATCACCGGACGGATTGAAGCTTGCGATGGTGCACAACGATCGTGGCAACTATCGCATTGCGGTTATGGATATGGAACGCGATGATCTGTTGATACTGTCCACAGGTCGTCAGGATGAGTCACCGAGTTTTGCGCCGAACAGCGACACGCTGATCTACGCGACGCGCCAGGGACGTGACGGGGTGCTTGAGACCGTTTCGGCCGATGGCCTGATTCGGCAACGGATGGCCTCAGGCCAGGGCGATGTTCGGGAGCCGGTATGGTCACCGTATCAACGATTTTAGAGTAATAATATAGATTAAGTAGTATATTTAAACCATTGTTTTTTATAAATAAGTACCTAAATAAACACATCTTTCAAGGACATTGACATGCCTCAGTACAAATTATTTATCGTCAGCCTGTTGGCCGTTTTTCTGACCAGCTGTGCGACCCAATCGATACCTGATCCCGACCCGACCTACGACACACCGACCAATGGTACCGACACGGATGCCAATGACGACGGCGGTCTTGGCGCGGGCGAGCCC
>JADFKA010000259.1:1453-3248 GCA_022565135.1 Pseudomonadota bacterium | reverse complement strand
CTCAATCGACCGCATCCTGCCGAGCTCAAAAAGTCGTGGGCCGACATCTTGCATGTTGGAATACCAGCAGCCGCGACCAACGCGATCATACCGATCGCGACAGCGATTATTACGGCGATGATTGCGGGTTATGGCGCAAATGCCGTGGCAGGCTTCGGCGTTGCCAGTCGCATCGAGTCGCTGGTGCTCGTCCTCTACTACGCTCTGTCAGCAATCATCGGGCCATTTGTCGGGCAGAACCTGTCCGCGGGCAAGGAAGTGCGCATTTTGCAGGCGTTGCGGCTGTGCGCGCTGTTTTGTCTTGGCAGCGGCTTGTTGATAGCCGGTTTGCTGGTGCTATCAGCCGACTTTTTGTCGACGCTGTTTAGCGACAATGCCGCCGTCATCAGCGTCACGAAATTATTTCTTTGGATCGCGCCAATTGGCTATGGTACTTACGGTATGGTGATGGTGATGAACGCATCGTTTAACGGTCTGGGTAAGCCCATGCCCGGTGTTGCCGTAAGTCTGTTGCGAACAATCGTTTTGTATGTGCCGTTAGCGTTTATCGGTAGAAACTGGTTTGGTATGGCCGGTGTTTTCACGGCCTATGCTGCGGCCAATATCATTACGGGCGTCGTGGCTTACAACTGGGCAAAGAAGACAGTTCGCGAGCAATGCCAATCATTGGCCTCGACCGTCAACAATGAAGAGACCGCAAAATGACTGAGGCGCTGCTGCTGCCCGACCATTTAGTCGCAATAGCCGGCATGTTCTACGGGGTGTTCGGCATCCTGATGCCATGGCATGCAACAAGGGCGGCGCGCCTGCGGCGGGCGTTACAAGTCAGGCCAGGGCGCGCGGGTTGAAGGCACCGTAAATACGTTACGATCCCTGGCTTGTTTGCTCGGTCGATTGGTGAACGGCAGGCGCAGTTTGTTCTGCTTGCCCGTCTTGCGGGCCTGGCTCAGACTGCGAGTTCTGCGGATTGCGCGAGCGCAGTACGTAGACGTATAGACTCCACACGCAGCTGAAAAGGCCGACGCCGAAATACAGGAAAGATACGCTGTAATCAAGGCCTATGTAGGCCCCCGAGGACATAAAGAGAAGTCCAAGGAGAAGCCAGAACTGTGGATTCGTTCGTAGATAGGTGTGGGTAGCCACATGGTCTTTGCCTCATGGAAAAATGTCGCTAGCAGCGGCTACAAAATGCGCCTGAGGCGAGCTCGGTGGCGGGATATCGGTCACAAGTAGCGACTCGCGAAATTCAATTGAGAAAGAAGTGTGACCCAGTTCACATGATGATCGATTTCGCGACAGTGGTAATCGAAGTTATGTCTATAACACGGACGGCAGTAGTTTGTAGCGGTAACCGAGATGCATGCCAATGCCTCGACTCGCCATGAACAGCGTGAAGGCGAGCCAGAGACCATGGTTGCCCAGCCCCTGCAACAAGTACCAGGCCGGCAAAAAGATCACGAGCGTCGAGATCAGCATGATGTCACGCATCATTCTCGCGCGTGTTGCACCTACATAAACGCCGTCATAGAGGAACGACCAGACTGATATCAATGGCAATATGATGAGCCACGGCAAGTAGCGCATCGCGGTTTCACGAACTTCCGGTATGTCGGTCAACATTCTAATTAACAAAGGGCCGACGACAACATAGGTCGCACAGAAACCTGCGGCGAAAAGCAACGACCACTTCAGTGTCAGTTGAACCGATTGCTGCAACGCATCACGGCGACCTTCCCCGACGGCCTTGCCAACGAGTGCTTCCGCAGCGTGAGCAATGCCGTCGAGCGCAAAGGCC
>JADFKA010000259.1:0-1443 GCA_022565135.1 Pseudomonadota bacterium | reverse complement strand
TCGTCTCCTAACAAGGGCGCCAGTGATGCGAGGAATGGACTGCGCTCTACCGCGAGGCTGTCGTAACTAGCTGAGAGGGCTCGGGCGCCCCGGCCGGAATGACCGGGGCGTCCGGCTTACGGGCAGGAAGCGGCGCTAAGGCCGTCAAGGCCCGACAAGTTGTTCGGGTGCCAATGGCTGGCAAGTGGGTGCCGTCGAGCGCAAAGGCCGTCAGGTTTTGCAGGTTCATCAGGATAGCGTTCGCGGCGAGCACCACGCCGCCAAATCTTGCCCCCTGTGCCGTGACGAAAGCAAACGTGAACACCAGCGCCATCGTGCGAATGAGCAAGTGGGCATTGATGGAGAAAAATGCCGCATAGGCGCGCACGTTGAATAGCTGAGCGAATGGCCAGTGACCAGCGCGGTTGCGCAATGCATGTGCGGCAAAGCCGAGTCCAACAAGTAGGCCCGTGTATTCTGCGATAACCGAGGCCAGAGCCACGCCGTCGACCTTCATGCCAAAGACGAGCACGAATAACAAGTCGAGCACAATATTTGTAATGTTAATTGTCAAAAAAAGCAGCAACGGCACTCGTGCATTCTGCAATCCGATAAACCATCCGATTATCACAAAATTGCCGAGCGTACCCGGCGCGCTCCATACGCGAATCGAAAAGTACTGCAACGCAAACGACTCGACATCGGACTCAGCGCCGATCAGCTGCACTGCCAAAGTACCGATCGGGGTTTGTAAGCTGATCAAACACAGACCGATCAGGAGCGCAACAATGAGTGCCTGTCCGAGCACCACGCGCAAGCCGTCATTATCGTTCGCGCCGAAACACTGGGCGGCGATGCCGGTCGTGCCCATGCGCAGAAAATTCATTCCCGTGTAGAGAAAGCCGAAGATGATGCTGCCGATCGCAACGGCACCGAGGTATATGGGGCTCTCAAGGTGTCCGGTTACGCCCGTATCGACCATGCCGAGCAGCGGCACGGACACATTGGAGAGAATCAACGGCGCCGCGATGCGCCAGACGTCACGATTCCCCGGCAGGCGCTCTTCGGTCAGGCGCGGATCATCCAAATGCGTTGATGCCAGTGAGCGCCTTGCCGATGACGAGTTGATGTACGGTCTCGGTGCCTTCGTAGGTGATGACACTCTCAAGATTGAGCATATGCCGAATGGGCACGTACTCAGCACTTATGCCACTGGCACCGAGAATGTCACGAGCGTCCCTGGCGATATCGAGTGCCGCGCGGCAGTTGTTCCATTTCGCGAGAGACACCTGCGTGGGGCTGAGCGCGCCTCGATCTTTCAATCGGCCGAGTTGCAATGACAGCAGTTGCGCAGTCGTTATGCGCCGACTCATGTTCGCGAGACGAATCTGAATGGCCTGCGTATGCGAGAGTGGGCGGTCAAACAGCACGCGGTCGCCCGTGTACCGAATTACTTCGTCGAGG
>JADFKA010000258.1 GCA_022565135.1 Pseudomonadota bacterium | reverse complement strand
TGTCCCTGAGCTTCTTTCTTACTATGTCGATAAACTCGTAGACTCGGAGGGGTTGTCGTTTCGCCGATTTAGCGTGGCAGCACAGAATCGGCTACGCCATTATCCGTGGCCGGACAATGTGCGCGAGCTGAAAAACCTGGTGCGCCGCTTGTTGCTAATCGATACCGAGGACGACATTTCACTTGAAGAGGTTGAGGCAGAGGTCACCGCAGGTGCTCCAGTGGACGAGCCGCTCGTCAAACAGGATCTGCTGTCGCTGCCACTTCGGGAGGCGCGAGAGAAATTTGAACGTGCGTATCTGAAGCAACAACTGGTGTTGTGCGATGGCAAGGTCGGACAACTCGCCAAGCGTGTCGGCATGGAGCGCACGCACTTGTACCGAAAATTGCGATCACTCGGCGTCGACTTTAAGTCTATATCAGCCGGGGACTAGTCTCCGATCATCCACCTGTCATTCGCTGACCGATTGCTTCAGCACAGGCACATTGTCGTCATTCGACGTTGCAGGTGAAGCGACTTCAGACCCTTCCGAGATAAAATCTGGAGACAAACGTGTTTCTGCAGATCCCCTCGGGCGCTCCTGGAGGCGAAGCACGAAAATTGCCATACCGAACGCGCAGCAGAACGATCCGATCGCGATGTACGCAAAGGACAGTTCAAACTCGAAGCCCAGATATAATCCGGTCGCGATGAACAGCAGACCCAGTAGAAACCAGACTTGCGGGACCCTTTCGTAGATTGGCGTTGCTGACCACATATTCTGGCTCCCACGGTGCCTATGGTTTATCGAAACCAGAAAATGCGCGCGAAGGTGAATCATAAATGGGGTGTCGTTCACAAAACGAGTTTTAAGTTGTCGGACAAGGGATAAACTGAGAACTCTTTCACATAGTGAGCTGGCAATTCTCCGAACCAACTGCTATTACAATAAAATCTGAATGCCTGCCTTTACGTACAATTTCCACGGGTCAACGCAACATTCTATTCTCTAATCTGTAGAGAGCGGTGTTGAATATGCGGCAAATACCGACGAGCTATTACACGGAAGCGCAAACTCGAATGCGCGTTCAGCGGTCCGTGGGTACGAGTCGGCCGTCCGGCAAAAATGTCAGTCCAGGTTCGCCGAAGTCCTCGATGCTTAAGCCGCGTATGAGGTTTAACGCCCGCTGTTGATCGTCGATGCTGGGGCCGTCCGGGCGTATCTGCACGGTTGAGATCACTTCGCCTTCGACAAAACGGCCTTCGCCATCGAGCGTCGTGATCAGTATCGGCGCAATGCCCTTGATGCCAGCGACGCTGATACCGTAGTACGTTGCAAAGTTACCGAGGCTGTAGGCAATCAATCGGTTCTTGTATCGCTCGATTCCGCGAACAACGTGCGGACCATGGCCGATGACAAGATCCGCGCCTGCGTCAACCATGCAGCGAGCAAATAACACGACATCGCCGCGGGGCTCGCCAAAATATTCCTCCTCAGCAAACGGCACATGCGTTGCGTCCTGGCCTTCGGCGCCACCGTGAAAAGAAACGATGACAATGTCATGCGCTGCAGCGTACTCGGCGACGGTTGACTCGGCGAGTTCGTAATCGAGCAGTAAATTAGAGTCCCTGGTGACAGCATAGGCGAGCACGGCGACTTTCAGATCATTGACCGTAAAGCTCGCGAATTCACCTTCGCGGCCGGAGTGGTAAATGCCGACGGCGTCAAGCGCCTGCATCGTCATTGTCCGGCCTTCTTCACCAAAGTCCCGCGCATGGTTGTTGGCGAGGCTTAGCACGTCGAATCCAGCATCTTGGAAATGTTTTGCGTAACGTGTCGGCGACCGAAACAGATAACACGCGTTCGGGTTTTTGCAGGTCTTGCCCGGACTGCCGCCGTCGACGAATACGCCTTCGAGATTGCCGAATGCAATGTCGGCCGAAGAAATAACAGCTGTCACTGCGCGCAGAAAGCTTACGCCGTCATCGTCGGGCAGATGGTTTTCGGGATAGTCGGTGCCAAGCATCATGTCACCGACTGCGGCGATGCTGATGCGGAGATCGCGCTTGTCGGGTTCCGCGACTGCGACAGGCTCAGGATCTATGCGAGCGGGTTGCGGGGTCGGCGGTGGTTCAGTTGGTGTAGTCGAGCAAGCCCCGAGCGCGAGTAACGCCAGGAGAAAATAATACTGAGCTCGGCTAATCACCGAGACGGATGCGCAGTACTTCAATTCGTTCCTCACGTAATCGGTTGCGCAGTAAATTGAGTTCATCAAGGTCGTCGATCGGACCGATTCGTACGCGGTGATAGGTTCTGTCGTCAATGGAAACGCGTTGAATCTGTGATTCGATGCCGATGAATGCCAGCTGTACCCGGCGACGATCGGCATCGGCGTACGTTGAGAATGATCCTGCCTGAAGAACATAGACGCCAGCCTTGAGAACCGCCCGCGGTTCGACATCGGCGGCGACGTCGGGTTCCTGTTCGGGTATCACGACTTCGAATTTTGGCAGATCGTCGTAGAACGTGAATCGTTTCGCCGTCGGCAGGTCGGCAACCGTGATTGCCTCGCGTTCGCCGTCGACGCCAGTTGTGTCTTGGGAACTCGCGGACGGCTGTGAGCCTGCACTGGGTGATGGTTGCCGGTCATTAACGTACACGGCGAAGGCGACCGACAGGCCGATCGACAATCCGAACAACATCCAGACCCAACCCGGATAATCCTGTTTCTCTACTACGCGCTTCGAGCGGCGTCTCTTGCGCTGCGCCATTACATTGATTCTGGCGCTGACACGCCGATGATCGCGAGTCCATTCGCGATGACAATTTTCGTTGCATTGATCAGGTAAAGCCTGGCATCACGTGTGGCGGCATCGTCATCGATGAATCTGTGGGCGTTGTAGTAGGAATGCAGGTCGCTGGCCAGGTCGCGAAGGTAATGAACCAGGTGCTGCGGAGCGCGATTGTCTGCGGCAAGTTCTATGACCTCGGGGTAGCGAGTTAAAGCGGTCATCAATGCCTTTTCATGCGTCTCTGTCAGCAGATGCAGGTTTGACAAACCGTTTTTCTGGTCCCAAGAAAGACCCTTTTCGGTCAGTATGCGAAATACTTTGGCGATCCGTGCGTGTGCGTATCTGACGTAGTGTACCGGGTTGTCGTTTGACTCCGACTTGGCAAGCTCGAGATCAAAGTCGAAAGGCTGGTCGTTAGAGCGCATGACATAGAAAAACCGTGCTGCATCATTGCCTATTTCTTCGCGCAAATGCCGCAATG
>JADFKA010000257.1 GCA_022565135.1 Pseudomonadota bacterium | reverse complement strand
CCAGTTTCACCACTTGTTGCCTGAATTCACGGCCGAGGAAAATGTTGCCATGCCGCTGCTGATTCGGCGTGAGGTCAAATCGGTAGCGATGGAGCAGGCCCGCCAATTGCTTGGCCGGGTCGGACTCGGCGAGAGACTCACGCACAAGCCCGGCGAATTATCCGGCGGCGAGCGGCAACGTGCAGCCGTCGCACGTGCGTTGATCACACGGCCGCAACTCGTGCTGGCCGACGAGCCGACGGGTAATCTGGACGCCGGTAATGGCGAGCATGTTTTGAACCTGATGCTCGAATTAAATCAGGAACTACAGACCAGCCTCATCATCGTTACGCACGATCACTCGATCGCGGCGCGCATGGATCGTGTGCTCGTACTCGAAGACGGAAAACTTCGTTCGTCGTAGCCCGCCCCCGTCAAGCGGGACCAGCACACGGGCGATTGCCGAACAACGCGGCACTGCGGTCAGCACATTCCTCTCCCTCATGGCTCGCTGTGCTGCGCTTTACTTCGGTCGAAGAACATGCTGACCGCAGTGCCGCGTTGTTCTTCCGGGGACAAACGTCCCTCTCTCTCGCGGTCCTGGCTCCGCTCGAATTCGACGACGCTCGATGAGCCACCGTATCGTGTCCGCCCTCCAATCTTTGTGAGGACAGCGGGCGGGCTCCTACAGATAAAGCGGAATCCGAGCGGAGCAGCGCTGCGACGCAGGACGCCCAAGTAAGCGCAGGCCGATGCGAGCGAGGCAGGACGCCGAGCGAGGTTAAGCGCGAGCAAATACCCGGTGGCGTGCCCGTGCGGTGGCATCGCACGTCGTCGCTCACGCACATCCCTGTGCTTCGCGACATTAGATCGTCCTGACCGTCGACAGGCTTCTTACCGTTTTCGCTTGCGGCGTTTGCGCGCCTTGTAGTTGGCGAGCGAGGCACGCCAAACCAGCGCAAGTCCAACATAGCCGAGCATCGCCGTGAAAGCGCCGACGAGCACCGAGCCCAGGAGCAGCGGTTGCCAGACTGAGACGAATGTATTGGTCAGCCATTCGAATGACATTTCGATTTCAAATAGCCCGGGTTCGATCGACAGCAGGAACGCGCCAACCCGATACGAAAAATAGTACACAGGGCCGATCGTTACAGGATTGATGATAAGGGTCGCAAGTGCCGCGACCGGCATGTTGATGCGCAGGGCAAGTGCGGCAAGCACCGCGGCAAGCATATGGCCCAGAAAAGGCTGAAATGCGACGAACAGGCCGAGAGCGAACGCCGGAATAACGGTCTTGCGACGAATACCCCAGAGTCGGTGATCATGCAGCAAGTGACGAAACGGCGCCATGAACCAGCGTTGGCTCAGCTCATGGCGTTTGAACGCAAACTTCCTAAAAAATCGCCTAGGCATTCGCTGCTGTTTCCGCTTCGATAACGATTGATAGTGACACAAACGGGAGGTTCAGCTGATGACACGAGCCTGCCTGTGTCTGCTCGCAGGTATGTTCGCGCTGCAGCTTAGCAGCTTTGACTTGGCAGCCGATCTCGTCAAGGTTGTATTCGTCGCCAGTCTTGCCTTGATGTTCCGGCGTCGACTTCGGCCCCTGGGCTTTTTTCTCGCTGGAGTCGCACTCTTCGCCAGTGCGGCACACGATGTCGTCGATTCCCGTCTCGCACCACAACTCGCGGGTGACAGCATCCTGACGCGCGTCAGGGTCGTGGACTTTCCACGTCGCACCGCACAGTCCGTCAGTTTCGTTGCCGTGCCTGTCGAAAACCCGCGGCTCCCGGCGCGGATTCGCGTCAGCTGGTTTAATCCACCTGTCACTATTTACGCTGGTGATATCTGGCGTTTTGAATTACGCCTGCGGCGACCACGCGGTACGAGTAATCCGGGAGACTTCGACTACGAATCGTGGGCTTTTCGTGAGCGAATTGGAGCCGTTGCCTACGTCGTTAATAGTCATCGCAATCACCTGGTCAGTTCGGGCGTGTCTGGCATGATGGATCGCCTGCGAGTGCGATTCGTGCGTCGTGTCTCAGGACTTGTAGCGGCGTCAGGGCAGGCAGCGGTGCTTGCTGCACTTGCGGTCGGGGCCCGTCACCTTGTTACCACCGAACAATGGGACCGTTACGCCCGCACCGGAACCAGCCACCTGATGGCAATATCGGGTCTGCACATCGGATTGGCTGCCGGTGGCGGTTATTTTCTCGCCTGTGTCGTCGGCGGATTGCTCGGCGGTCGCGGCAATATTCACGAGAGCGCGATTGTCGTGGCATTGCTTGTTGCCGTGTTTTACGCCCTCGTTTCAGGTTTTGCAGTGCCGGCCCAGAGGGCCAGCCTGATGATTGCGATCGCCGCTGTGGCAGTGCTGCGGCGACGACACGCAGGTCCGATGGCGATCGTCAGTGCATCGTGCATGGTCATCGCGGTATTGACGCCACTCGCAACATTGGCACCTGGTTTCAAGCTTTCGTTTGCGGCTGTCGTGACATTGCTATGGCTCGCGCGTCGCTACCAGAATGCGGCAACACCTCCCAGCCGGCCCTGGACTCGGCTGGTGATTACGCTCAGGCAGCTTGCTTCGGTGCAGCTCCTGCTGTTGCTTGGTCTGTTGCCAGTCACGGTTATCATTTTTGGTCGAATCGTGTTTGCAGCGCCGCCCGTAAACCTCATTGCGGTCCCATTGTTCAGTTTGCTCACCGTGCCCCTGACGCTTGTCGGGTTTATGCTCGATGGCCCAATGCAAGCCCTGGGCGATCAGGTCTTGCTGCTTGCTGCTCGAAGCATTGGTTTGATAGAAGACATCATTGCGGTTGCCGCTGCCATTCCCTGGGGAGCGCATGACGTTCCTGAAATATCGGGAATGGCCTGGATGTACATTATCCTGCCCGTCGTCTGGGCTATCGCGCCGCCTGGCTGGCCTGGCCGCCATCTTGCGTGGCTGGCAATCACGGCCGCCGTACTCTACATACCCGCAGGACCGGCTCGAGGCTGCGTGAACATACAGGTACTGGATGTCGGGCAGGGGCTGTCAGCGGTCGTACGCACGCAGAATCATGTCTTGTTGTATGACACGGGCCCATCGTTTCGCAGCGGCGGCAGCAGCGCCAGTGCGGTGATCCTGCCGTATCTTGCGAGCCGTGGTATCGAACGGATAGACCGGCTTGTCGTGTCTCACTCTGATCTCGATCATGCTGGAGGTGTCTCTGCGATCGTCGCAGGAATTGAGGTTGGGCAGGTCGTTACGGGTGAACGATTGTCAGGCCTGATCAGCACCTT
>JADFKA010000256.1 GCA_022565135.1 Pseudomonadota bacterium | reverse complement strand
AGCAGGATCGCCTGTTCCTCCGGCTCTGGTTCGGCGGCCGACTCTTCGACGATTTCAAGCGCTGCTTCGTCTTCCCCGGTATCGGCATCAACCGCTGCCAGGTCCTCGTCTGCAACACTTTCATCAGCGACAGGCTCTGCTTCTGTGACTATCGGTGGCGGCTCGTCACTACTGCAGGCTGCGAGCAACAGCAGTGTGGCACTGATCCAAAATACGTTTTTCATTACTTGAGGCCCTGGACGTAGGATGCCAGTGCAAGGATATCCTCCTCGTTCAGACGCGACGCGATATCGCGCATGATATGTGTCTTGCCGTCCGACCGCCGTGCGTTTGACGCATAGTCGCGTAATTGTTTCGCAGTGTAGATCGCACGCTGGCCTTTAAGTGCCGGGTAGCTTGCGGCCGGATTGCCGCGGCCGGTCGGACCGTGACAGGCCATGCACGCAGGCACGTTCGATTTTTCGTTACCACCACGGTATATCGCCTGGGCTCGGGCAATTGTGCCCGGATTGGCCACGGCCAACGCAGGTGCTGGCAGCCCTTCAAAGTAAACCGCGAGATCGCCCAGGTCATCGTCAGAGAGCAACATCGCCTGGCCGGTCATCAGCGGGTCGCTGCGTGTACCGGCCTTGAATGCCTTGAGCTGGGCAACGATATAGGTTGCACTTTGGCCAGCGATATTGGGCCAAAGCGGATTCACACTATTGCCGTCCTGTCCGTGGCACGCAGAACACGTGAGAGACTTGGCCTTGCCGGCTTCTGCCGATCCTTCGATCAAACTCTCCGCATGAATCTGCAGCGGCGTCAGTATCACAGCCGTCAGTATACAAATAGAAGCGCGCCTGATATTCATGTTCCTGTAGTTGTTAGTTCCTCGCGATAGGCGCACCCATCGCTATCGTGAATTTAAATGTCCGGTCCAACGATGAGGCGGCAACAGGCTGCAAAGCGTTGGATTGTCTTGCTGCATGACCCTGAAGCCGTCAGACTGTGGCGCCAAATTATACACGGAATTTCCGGGGCGTACCCCCATGTCGCAATACCCTGAAGCTCGCTTTATTAAGAGCGCCGACGCCGGCAATCAGTTCCCCCCGGATACAGGCCGTGAGGTCGCTGTCGCCGGGCGCTCGAATGCCGGCAAGTCGAGTGCGATCAACGTCATTGTCAATCGACGCCAGTTTGCGCGTACCAGTAAGACACCGGGCCGAACTCAACTCGTTAATTTCTTTCATTTACGAGACGATCGACGCCTCGTAGATTTACCAGGCTATGGTTACGCGCGCGTGGCCGAGTCGAAGCGGCGGCACTGGGGTGACCTGCTGTCCGGTTATTTCAGCGATCGCCAGAGCCTCCGAGGTCTGTTGATGATTGTCGACATACGGCGGCAATTGACGGACTACGATCGTCGTATGATGGCCTTCGCCGAAGCGGTCGATGTACCCGTACACATTCTGCTTACCAAGGCCGACAAATTGAAGCGAGGACAGGCGGCGACGGCATTGCTCGCCGTAAAAAAAGAACTTGGTGATAGAGCGACCGTGCAGCAGTTCTCGGCGCTCAAGAAGTGCGGTGAGAGTGAAGCACGAGAGATGCTGGAATTGTTTCTCTGCGCACAACAATAAAAAACCCCCGGTACACAATGTGCACCGGGGTAAGAAGAAGCAACCGGCTTGGGGAAACCGGGTTGCACGCCAACTTAGGGAGGTAAGCGGGCGAGTGAGTTATGCACTCAAGGGTTTGGAGTATTGGCGGCGTCGATAGTTCCCCGCAACGTACAAATCATTGAAAAATATAGATATTCTATTTGGACACAATCTCGATCGAGTGTCCGTGAACGGCACATTGCTCATCGAAATGGCTCGCTGCGCTGCGCTTTATTTCCGATGAACAACGTCCCGCCCGCGGCCACTAACGATGCGCGTCGTCGCAATTAATGCGCTTCGTCCCAGTTTTTGCCGACGCCAACGTCGACTTTAAGCGGTACCAGCAAATTTGCGGCACTGCACATGATGTCAACGACGGTATTCGTGAGTTCGTCGACTGCGTCGGTCGAAACCTCAAAGACGAGTTCGTCATGTACCTGCATGATCATGCGCGCATCGATCGAACTGGCGTTGAGCCAGTCGTGTACTTTTATCATCGCTCGCTTGATGATGTCCGCTGCAGTTCCCTGCATCGGTGCATTGATTGCGCTGCGTTCGGCATATTGGCGTCGCGGCGCGTTGCGCGCATTAATCTCGGGAAGGTAAAGCCGCCGGCCGAAAACGGTTTCCACATATCCTTGTTTGCGCGCCAATTCACGCGTGTCGTTCATGTACGCCTTGACGCCAGGATAGCGATCGAAATACAGATCGACATATTCCTGAGCCTGGTGTCTCGAAATGCCAAGCTGCTTGGCCAGGCCGAAAGCTGACATGCCATACATCAATCCGAAATTAATCGCTTTAGCCGAACGCCGCTGATCGGACGTCACATCATTCAGCGCCAATTCGAATACTTCGGCCGCGGTCGCCCTGTGTATATCGACCTCATCTGCAAATGCATTTAACAGGCCGGCGTCGGC
Organism: Pseudomonadota bacterium; assembly: GCA_022565135.1. Lineage (GTDB taxonomy): Bacteria > Pseudomonadota > Gammaproteobacteria > Steroidobacterales > Woeseiaceae > UBA1847. The sequence continues at coordinate 731 of JADFKA010000256.1, read as the reverse complement.
GGACAGATGCGCCATGATACGAAGCTCGATCTGCGAGTAATCAGCGGCCAGCAGAAGCTGATCGTCCGGAGCGATAAACGCCTGACGAATACGACGACCTTCGGGTGTGCGAATCGGAATATTTTGCAGATTCGGGTCGGTCGACGACAGTCGACCCGTTGCTGCTACAGCCTGGTGATAGGACGTATGCACGCGTCCCGTTCCCGCGGCGATTTGCAGCGGCAATTTGTCGGTGTACGTGCTCTTGAGTTTGCTGACACTTCGATAGTTGAGGATAACGCGCGGCAGATCGTAGTCATCGGCTAACTCGGCGAGCACATCCTCGGCGGTTGATGGCTGACCCTTGGGTGTCTTGCGAATAATCGGCAGATCGAGTTTCTCGAAAAGAATCTGCTGCAGCTGCTTGGGTGAGCCCAGATTAAACGAACCGCCAGCGAGATCGTGCGCTTCGGCCTCGAGAGCGACCATCTTTTTCATCAGCTCCTGACTCTGCTGCTTTAGCATTTTCTTGTCGATCAAGACACCAGTCTCTTCCATTTGCAACAACACCGGCACGAGTGGTTGTTCGATGTCCACATAAACGTCGCGAAGCGAATCGATCTCATTTAGTTTCGCCCACAGGGTTTCGTGCAGTTGGAGTGTTATGTCAGCGTCTTCGGCCGCATAAGGTGCCGCTGTGTCGAGATCGATCTGGTTGAACGTCAGTTGCTTGACGCCTTTGCCCGCGATGT
>JADFKA010000255.1 GCA_022565135.1 Pseudomonadota bacterium | reverse complement strand
TGCGGGGCGCGTAGTGTAACCAAATCCGCTTGTGATCACCCAGCTTTCTCTCTACCTGCACGGTAATCTTTATATGGTCTTTTTATCATATATATAGAAGTATCACGACATGCGTCGATTCCGATTTATGTGAACTACTAGGCAGAGTATGCCCTTGATTCTTTGCACTATTCGTCTGTTATGGCATTGCAATTGAAAATTGTGAGCGAACACCGCAATCTTGTCGGCGACAATGCTCGGTGCGTGTTTCGCGAAGATGGCGGCACTATTGGCCGTTCTCTGCAAAATGACTGGATTCTGCCGGATCCGGACCGCTTCATCTCGGGCCGGCACGCGGTTATCGATTTCAAGGGCGGCATTTACTATCTCGTGGACACGAGCGCCAATGGCGTCTACATCAATGGCGACTGCGAGCCCATCAGCAAAGGTGTTCCTCGGCGGCTCTTCAATGGCGACATGATTCGCATGGGCGACTTCGAGATTGCTGTCACGGTGGAGCACGGCGAAAGCCTGACAATTCCTCTGGAAGACTCCGCGCCCGTCGTTACGGATCACAGAAATTCACTCGTTGAAGAAGATGTTCTGAAGACCGGCGCATTATTGCTCGACGAAAAAGAAATGTCCGACGATGAAGAATTTCAATCTGTGCTGTTTGGCGCGCCTATCGCAACAGACGTCGTGGACGAACCCACCGCGGCCACAGATGACAAGCCTGAAAAAAAACCGGCAGCAACTCCGCTAAGCGAAGCCGACCTGGTTGCGACGGATCTGCTCGATTCATTTCTCGACGGCCTGGGCATCAGCCGCGCCGATTTGCATCCATCCACTGACCTTGGTGAAGTCATGCAAAATGCCGGCGAAGTATTGCGCGAATTTGTCGAAGGCACGAACGAACTTCTCGCGAGCCGTGCCAATCTCAAGACCGCGTTCCGGCTGGATCAAACGACGGCATTACCACGGCGCAACAACCCGCTCAAGTTGGCGGCTAACACCAAAGATTCGATCAAACAGTTACTCGTCGACAAGGAAGGCGAATACCTGGGACCACGTGACGCTGTACGCGAAGTTTGTCGCGATCTTCTTTTTCATCAAGACGCATTTCTCGATGCGATGAGCAGTGCGTTTCTTGATTTCTCCGACCGCTTCGATCCCGACGAGCTCATCCAGGGCTTTGACCAGACCATGGGATCCAAACCATTTTTCAGCTTCGTCAGAAAGGCAAGGTATTGGTCTTTGTATTGCGATCAGCACCCGAGCATGACGGAGAAGGGCGGTGGCCGTTTTCCGCAATTGTTCGCCGAAGAGTTCGTCAAGTCGTACGAACAACTAATCGCCGACTTCAGGCGCGTCGGTGGCCCGGCCAATCACCTCGCAAAGACAGTCGTTTTGGACAAGTTCAAGCTTAAATCGCAGTCTGATATGACCGCGGGTGCCAAAGAGAAACTTCCTGAGAAAGACTTGGCGAACGAAATAACCGATATCATCGCCGAAACCTGATCAGCTAGCGCGATTCTGGCGATTTTCGATCAAGTCATCGACGACAGCCGGATCAGCCAGTGTTGACGTGTCGCCGAGTTCAGCAAAATCGTCCGCAGCAACCTTGCGGAGAATCCGCCGCATGATCTTTCCGGAACGGGTTTTCGGCAAACCAGGAGCCCATTGAATCAGATCGGGCTTCGCGATCGCACCGATTTCCTTGCGCACCCATTGTTGCAATTCGGCTTTGAGATCGTCACTTGAGTCAACACCTGCCATCAAAGTGACGTAAGCGTAAATACCCTGTCCCTTGATGTCGTGTGGATAACCGACGACAGCCGCTTCGGCGACATCGGTGTGCGCAACAAGCGCGCTCTCGACTTCGGCCGTGCCCATGCGGTGACCTGACACATTGAGCACATCGTCGACGCGACCTGTAATCCAGTAATAGCCATCTTCGTCGCGACGAGCACCATCGCCCGTGAAGTAACTGCCTTCGTATGTTGAAAAATAGGTCTCGATGAAGCGTCGATGATCGCCGTAGATCGTTCGCATCTGACCGGGCCAACTGTCGGTAATGACCAGATTGCCCTCGGTAGGGCCATCGCGAACCACTCCGTCGCCGTCAACGATGGCAGGCTGGATACCGAACAGCGGTTTCGTTGCCGACCCCGGCTTCAACGCCGTCGCACCGGGCAATGGGCTGATCAGAATGCCGCCCGTCTCTGTCTGCCACCAGGTATCAACGATCGGACAACGCGAATCGCCAACCACATGGTAATACCACTCCCAGGCTTCAGGATTAATCGGTTCACCCACAGAGCCCAACAACCGCAGGCTCTTTCTTGATGTACGCTTGACGGGTTCGTCACCTTCTCGCATCAGCGCACGAATCGCGGTTGGCGCTGTATAGCAGATGTTGACCTGGTGTTTATCACAGACATCCCAGAATCGAGACGAGCTCGGGTAGGTCGGCACGCCTTCGAACATCAACGTGGTCGCGCCATTGGCCAGGGGCCCGTAGACGATGTAGCTGTGACCTGTGACCCAACCGACATCGGCGGTGCACCAGTAAATGTCGCCGCGGTGGTAATCGAATACGATTTCGTGTGTCAGCGCGGCATACACAAGATACCCGCCGCTGGTGTGCAACACACCTTTCGGCTTGCCCGTCGAACCCGACGTGTAGAGTATGAAGAGTGGATCCTCGGCACCCATTTCCTCGCAGGGACAATCGGCATCGACTTCGGCCTCAAGCTCGTGCAGCCAGGCGTCACGTTCGTCTACCCATGCAATATCGTTGCCCGTATTTTTAACGACGAGAACTTTTTCGAGCGTCGTCACTACAACATTTTCGGCTGCCGCATCGACATTGGCCTTGAGCGGAATCGACTTGCCACCGCGTACGCCCTCGTCAGCGGTGATAACGATATTCGACTCACAGTCGTGAATGCGTCCGGCCAGCGCATCCGGAGAAAACCCGCCGAAGACCACCGAGTGAACCGCGCCAATGCGCGCACAAGCCAGCATTGCGACAGCAGCTTCCGGAATCATGGGCATGTAGATCGTGATGCGATCGCCTTTCTTCGCGCCCAACATTTTGAGCGAGTTCGCAAACTTGCAGACACGCTCGTGCAATTCGCGATACGTAATCTTGAGATCACGCGATGGGTCATCCCCTTCCCAGATAATGGCAACGTCATTGGCGTGCTCGGTCAAGTGCCGATCGACGCAGTTGTAACAGACGTTTAGCGTACCGTCGTCGAACCAGAGAATGTGCAGATCATCTTTGGCGAAGGAGACGTCTTTGACTCGTGTGAACGGCTTGATCC
>JADFKA010000254.1 GCA_022565135.1 Pseudomonadota bacterium | reverse complement strand
CATGTCCTTGATCAAAATCGAGACGCGCCGTTCTTTGACGTATGCAGGATCGGCCGCAAGCGCTTCGGCCTGCTCTTCGATGATGCGCGCCGCATTGGGCCTCACGACCGTGACATAGAATGCGTGGATGACGATGATCGTAATAATCAAAGCGAATGATTGAAAGACAAATTCAACAGGAATGTTCTTCTTCTTCATAAGCGTCAGATCTGGCTAAATGTCGGTAGGGAATGCGATGGACTGATCGGCCGATATGGACTCGCTCGGCCTGAAATCATCTTCCTCGGCATCCAGGTAATTTTCCTCATCAAGATCCGCGTCATCTTGCTCTTCATCCTCGATCTGCTCTTGCGGCGTTGCTATCGTATCGGTGTCGGAGTCTGTCTTGCTGTCCTGGGACCAGGCGGTCACAGCAAATATCGAGGTAAGTATTAGCACTAAACGCAGCACAACCGGTCCTCCATCAAGTCGGTCTTTGACCTTTGACCGCCAGCAAGCGCGATTGTCGCACGAATCTTCAATCCGCGGTTCTGGCGATTCGAAAACCGACATCGGCGCGGGGCTCATCGCCATAGTCGCGATAGCTGAGCCGTAACTCGGTAGCGCCGGCATGGCGCCAACTGGAACCGCGAATGACGTGGTACTTGCCGTTGACAGGGCCGAGCGGGTCTACTGCGGCCTGTGTAATACCCGGTGTGGGCACCGTGTAGTAATCGTTGACCCATTCGGCAACATTGCCGCTGCCGTCATAAATACCGATCGAATTGGGCGGAAATTTGCCAGTAGGCGCCGTCGATGAGAAGCCATCGTCGTAGCGTGGCAGTGTTGTCGGCACGATTCCCATTGCAGCCCGGCCTGCGTAATTTCCCGAGTCCTTTTTTGGCGGCATCTCGGTGCCCCAGGAGAACTTCGCGGCTTTCCCACTCGCCGAATACCGAATGGCCCATGCCCATTCAGCTTCTGTCGGCAACCGATAGCCGTTGGTCAGCGGTCGGACGGCATCCCATGCGCCGAATTTTTCCACATAGGCCGGCGTCAGCCCCTCTCTGGCGCTGAGCCAGTTGCAGTATTCAGCCGCATCACCCCACGTAACCCTGGCGACCGGGTTGTCGTCACCGCCCATCGCCACGTGAATATCACTGCCTGAATCATGATTCTCGCGAAATTCCGCGAACTCCTTGTTCGTGACTTCGCGCACCCCGATCAGGTAGGGACGGGACAACGTGACGGGCCGCAGCACTTCATTCGCGCGCCTGCCCTGCTCGGCTCGCGATGCACCCATCATGAATGTTCCAGGCTCAACACGACGCAACAGCGAACCCGACGCTGTTTTCTGCGTAACTGCAATTTTTTCGCGCTCGATCGATGCATGCGAGCGCAAGCTCACCGAGACAGTCTGCGGATAGCCTGGTCGCGGCGTAATCGTGCGGCTCCAGCTCGCATACGCCGTTTTCCTGACCTCAATCCGGTGTGGCGCCGAACTGAGCCTGAGCGTTGTCGAGCCACTGCCGCGCGCCCGGCCATCGACGTAGACCGTAGCATCGGCGGGCTGCACATTGACCGTCAGGGTTCCCGTACGTGCCGAGAGATCGACGATAATCGAATCACTGGCCGCCGCCTGCAACCGCACATTGCGGCTCGTTGCGCCATAGCCAGCCTTCGACAAGCCAATTTTGTAGTCGATCCCCGGTGACAGTGAGAGCGTAATAGGCGACTGTCCACGATAGCGACCGTTTACCGTGATATTGGCACCACGCGGTATCGATTTCACGAGCAACCTGGCATTCGCCGGTTCGAGCACGATCAGGGGCAATGCCTGATCGGTATTCGGCTTCGCGATCACGGTTCCGTCCCAGGCTTTGAAGCCGTCCCGAATCACGCTGACCTGGTGCGTACCCTCAAGCAGTTCAATAATCGCCGGGGTTTCGCCAACTTGCTCAGCGCCGGCGAAAATCGATGCTCCGGGCGGCTCTGACCTTACCTCGACATTGGACCAGCGGGGCACGAGCTGGACATGCATCTGTTCCAGTCGTCCGAGGCCGGGCATATCAATGACATCAGCAAATGGCAGGTAGCGATCTGCCTGCACACTAATGCTGTGTTCTCCGGGCTGTAGCTCAACCGGACCATACGGAACCTTGCCGACAAGACCGTTGTCAATCGAAACGACAGCGTCAACAATCGGCACTGTACTCACAATGAGTCGACCCGGCAGGCGACGCATCATGATTTCTATCGTCCTGCCAGGTTCATCGCCAACCACAAAACTCTGGCTGATGTCGTAGTAGCCCTGCTTTTGAATATTGACTGTGTACTCACCGCGCCTGAGCAGAACGCGGTCGGCAAGCGGCAGGCGAAACCAGCCACCAACAATCGAGAGTTCGTCAGGTTCGGGTGGATCGACTTCAAACTGGATCGATTTCGCACTGAACAACAGGTAGGACATCAGTAAAAGAGCGCCCAGGCCAACGCTGACGAGGGTCTTTAAAGGACTACGCTGCGATTGCTCGACCGCAGCCCGGGTCTCCGCCGCGCGACGAAACGCCGTTGGGGCAATCGTCTCGTCTTCCCCCACCGCTTGTGCATCGACCGACTCGGGCGGCTGTGTAACGTAAGCACTGTCCTCGAGCCGAATTTCCAGTGCCAGTCGGCCGTCGCTTATGGAAACTCGTATGCGACTGCCAAAGAATTGCAATTCATCATCGTGCACCAGCCGGCTACTGGCACGCAGTGGCTCGCCGTTAAGCTGCATTGATGCATCACGACCAACGGGCTGCACAAACGGCGCCCCGTCGAGCAGATCGAGCAATGCTACTGGTCCGCCGCCAGGACCCGGTAAGCGAATTTCGCATTCACTGCCGGTGCCGACCCGTAGCGGCAGTTTGTCGGCATCGATGCGCCGTTCGCCTTCGACATCGATGATTAATAAATGATCGAAATTCAAATTGCTTCCTCGCAGCGAACAACGACAGGCTCTAGCTCTATTTCCGGCCCGACACGAAATTCAAGACGCACATCACGAAATCCCGGCCGACTGCCCACCGCAACGTAGGTTCCCGGCCGTAGATTTAATTCGTGAGTTGTGAAGCTACCGAGTTTACCAACTTGGTAGATCGAAACGTCGGTAACGTTGTCCGATACGAGCTGTACGGTCAGTGGCGTCGCCGCGCGCTTGAGCAAGCGCGACAGTTCGTCGCGTTGATCGCCAAGTCGCGGTCCGATCCGTGACATCCGCGTAATATCAACAATGAGTACCGTCGCTGCGTGCATTATCGACGGCGCGCTCAGGCTATCCGGGTCGGCAATGTA
>JADFKA010000253.1 GCA_022565135.1 Pseudomonadota bacterium | reverse complement strand
CTGTACTCGGTGCCGAGCGTGAAATTCCGGGGCAACCGGATGTTCAGGCGCTGGATACTCAGAGACGTATTGGTTTCCAAATCGGCCAGTTGCTCCAATTTCGTTAGTTTTGTTTTCAACGCATGCTTGCCAACCCACTCAATGCTACGGGTAAGCTGTAAAGACCAGTCGGCCGAAATTAAATCAGACGTGCTGTCGTCGTAACGATTGTCCTGTTGCGTCTGAGTAGCCTCACTATCGAGCCGTGTTAGTTTGAACAATACGTTCCAGCGATCATGCTCCGTTGGACGAATCGCGAAGCCGATGCTGGCCTCCTCGAAACTTGTCGATTGGTCTGGCGACAGGAGGTCGTCGCTGTTGCTCAAGCGATATTCGCCAATCATCGTGAAGCCAGATGACAATCTGAGTTCGCCATAGTTGAACGATGCGAATTGGTCCAGTGCTATCGAGCCACGTTGGCGGCGTAATTCGTTGCGTGTGCTCAACTTAATGCCATTGCGGTCGTAGCTCATGCCACCGATAATGGCGAGTTGTTCATTCTCACTCGCTGCACCGAGCTGCTGTGTTGCCTGCTCTCCGGATATCAGTAATGTCAATCCTTCAGTGATTCGCCAGTCTCGGCGGATCCCGGCAATCGAGCGCAAGCCACGTTGCTGACCGGAATGGTCCCATTGATATTCTGTATACACAGCGCCGCCCGAACCAAAAGGTGCCTCCGCGCCAACCAGTGTCTTGGTACCGGAGTCAACCGAGCGCAATTCAGGCGTGATCTGCTGCGCGTAGAGCCGGCCATAGGGCGTATCCCAGGTAGCACCTCCCTGCCATGCGTCTCCATCGGGGCCGAATACATACCGTGCGGTCAACGATATGTTTTCACGCAGCGCGTATTCCATCGTAGCGGCAGACTGCGGTTTGACATCGCCAGATATCGCTTGCTGATGCTCCAGAGAGGCGATTAATTGTTCGGTCCACTGATACGATGCTCGCATGGCAGCAAGGGAACCGCTCAGCGTGGCATCGCTGAATGATTTGTCCTGAATTTCTGCTTCCAGGCTGAGTTTTTCACGCTGATGTCGCCAACCCAACATGGATTGTGTTGCGGACATGGTCTGGCCTATTTGTTGATCGTCGATTCGCATCACGAACGAATTGCGGTCGTCCATATTGTAGGTAAACGCGGCGCCAAACTGCTTGTCTCCATCAATAGAGAAGTTACCGTTGGACACGAAACCGGCGTACAGGTTTTTGTAGTAGGCATTACCGAGAAACTGACCGGGCTTGCCGAACCATTCGCCAATGTCAAACTCTGCACCCAGTTTGAATGCGCTGCCTTCCTGCAAGGCAGCCGTCGAGACCTGAGCGAATTGCAGGCCGCCGTCGTTGCTGCGATAGACCATTGAATCGCTGCCCACAGATCGAGCAAATTCGGCGACGAGGCGTGTCGCGCCTATGCGGATTTCGGCATTGACACCGTCCAGAGTGTATTGGCTGCTGATACGATCGTCTTCGATGTGGGAAATGCCAAGGGTCAGTTGACCGTCCGCAAAACGCGAGCGCAGGCGCACACCCTGGACTCCTGCACTCAGACCGGTGACAGGCGTTTCGTAATTGACCTGGATCGTTATCGGATTGCCACGTAGCATATTGACGCCGATCAGACTGCCGTCATCGATGACGCTCGACACCGGTCGCCGGAACCAGATTCGGCCTTCGCGGTACTTGATGTCGTAGTCCACATTTCGCTGTTGCGTGATCCGTTGCAACAGCATTCCGGTAAGTTGGTCGCGTACCAGAAGTGTGACCTGCTCACTGCCCTCGATTATGTCGGTATGGCTGAGGAAATATAACGAGCCGCCGGTTCCCGCGATTTCGTCTCGAACAGGCGCCTGATCGACCTTGGCGACGAAGACTTCGAGTTCCATTTTAGACTCGCCGTCAGCTGTCTTGCGAGTCGAATTATATTCAGCGCGCAAGCCATGTAGCGTACGTTGATAGGTCGTGAGCTCGGCGTTATTGAAACTCAACGCGTAATTTCCGACCACCATTTCCAGCTGTTCTCCTTCAAGGGCAAGATACAGTTTGCTTTGACTGTCGGTATCGTAGACGAGTGTACTGTCGTCGCCGTAAACTGGGTAAACGGTATCTGGGTCGATATTCGTAATAAGCCGCTCGTTCTCGAGCGCACCGAAATCGCTGAACATCTCACCAATTTCGCTCGTGCCAGTGTCATACGCGGCAGTGATAAGGTATTTACCGAGCACTGTGCCTTTGAGGTAAAGTGCGACCCGACCCTCGGTTTTTACTTCATCGAATTCGTCGGCACCGGCGGCCTGTAAATTGCCTTCGCGTCGAATCTGACTGATCTTGGCATCGGCCAGCGCCATGATGAACAACGGTGCGTCGGCGAACATGACTTCGCGCTGAATTTCTCCGTAGAATCCGTCCGCGTCGGTTACTCGCACGGTAATCAGATTTTGACCCGGTGCAAGTTTCACGGTGGCGGAGAAGCGACCGCCATCAGTTACGTCGACGAGCTGATCGTTGATAGTGACGGAATTGCCAGGGTCGGTGTAACCCGGCACAACCAGATTGTGACCACGCATGGGTGCGCCGCCCGGTGGTAGCTGCAACACAAGATTCGGTACCGGTGCAACCGTCAGAATTGGAGTCCCATTTTCACTGGTGCTGACGACGAGCTGTATGTCGGCGTAACGTATAAGCCCGTTCGGATGTCTTACGCTCACGACGAAACTATTGTTACCCTCTACGAGGCGCAGCTGCGCCTGGAACAGTCCAGCCGAATCAAGCTCGACCAGGGTGTTGTCCATTCTGACGGTATTGCCCAGGTCCGTCTGGCCAACAAAACGATAGTAATAGGCGGCATCCCTTACTTCCTGGCTTGGATCCGAATGACGCGGATCGTCGGTTGCGAATGTCCTGTATTCAATTTCGTTGAGTGCGAACAATTGAATGCTCGGCATGTCAATTTTGGTGTCAATACTGCGGCCAAGTTCATCGGTCAACTGCATGTGGACAGTAGGCGAGTTGCTGGTCTGGAGTATTGTCGTGAACTGCCCTAATGAATCGAGCGCCAGATCCAGGCCGTTCATCGCGGCGCGTAGCTCGTAGGTGCGAGTCTCGTACATATGAGCGCGTTCGACCTCGGTCAAATCACCGGCAATTTCCACACGCCGATTGAGCTGACGGCCAATGGCTGTGTCGTTGCTCGCAACCGGCCTCTCTTCGCCGAATCCGGCGATTAGGAATCGTCCTGGGTCCAGTTCGTGTTCTTGCACGAGGAATTCGAATGCGG
>JADFKA010000252.1 GCA_022565135.1 Pseudomonadota bacterium | reverse complement strand
AATCGAGTCATTTTGACTTCGGTGATCGTCGGATCCTCGGTCTCGTTGGGTAGTTTTGCTGCGGCGTTGTCGACCCGCTCCCGAATATCCTGCAGCGCCTTGTCGGTATCCACGCCAGCTTCAAATTCGACCTGCACGCTGGCGCCGCCTTCATAGGCCTCAGCGATCATTTCTTTGATGCCCTCAACGGATCGGATTTCCTGTTCCATCGGCCGCACCAGCAGTCGCTCTGCATCCTCCGGCGATATTCCTTCGTGCGTAATCTGTACGTAGATCACAGGAATCTCGATATCCGGTTCCGCTTCTTTCGGAATGGTCATGTAGGCATAAATGCCCGCAACGAAAATAATCACCAGGCCGAGAATGACCGTGCGACTGCGGGCCATCGCTGCGTCAATCGCTTGCATTATTTTTACTCACGCCTACGGTTTTGCTCGCGACAGCAGTTTCGATATCACTTTCCGGCACCGCGTCGACGACCGAACCGCTGGTGACGAAACCTTGGCCGACAGTGATAATCGTCGCGGTCTCGGGTAGGCCGGCAATCCACACACCGTCACCCGTGGACAATGCAATGTCGGCAACGACAAACTCAACCTTGCCAGCATCGTTGATAATCTTGACTCCCACGCTGCCTGCGTCGTCCAGCGTCAGCAGTGAGGGAGAGATTCGGTGTGCGGTAATGAGCTCGGCTGGAATGTATAGCTCCGCAGTGCCACCGGCGCGCAGTGCACCAAGACTATTGTCGATCTCGAGTTCGACGACGAACGTTCGTGTTGCCTCATCGGCGACGGGTGCAACATAGCGAATATTGCCGCGAACGCGTTCGCCGGTCGCGAGTCTTGCTTCGGCGGCCTTCCCGACATGAACAAAGCGTGCGTCAAATTCGGTCAGGTTCGCCGAGACGATAATCGTTCGGTTGTCGACATAGGTCGCCACAGGATCGCCAAGCTTGACGAAGTCACCGATTTCCACGACACGAGACTGCAGCGCACCATCGAACGGTGCGCGAACAGTCATATACTCGAGATCCAGTTCGGCTCGGATCAACTCCGTCTTTGCGGTCTCGAGAAGCGCTACCGCTTCGTGCAATTGCGCCGCCGATACGTAACTCTTGGATTTGAGTCTGACGCGCCCCGCGTATTCGACTTCGCGTTGCCTGACAGTCGCTCGCGCCTGCGCAAGTCTTGCCTGCCGATCGCGTTCATCAAGACGTATGATCACTTCGCCGCGCAGAATACTGGCACCGCGTTGTGCGCCAATGAACTCAACGCGACCGTCTGTTTCAGCGGAGAGCTCGACGACGCGTGCAGGCGCGGTTTTGCCGTTTAAGACAATCGTTCGCATGATTTCTTCAGCTTTTTGTGTGCGTACGCGAACTTTGCTCTTTGTCGCGGTAACTGTGGCCACTGCTTGCTGCTGGTCATTCGCCTCATCGTCATTTCCAACCTGGCCAGATAACAGCCATGCCGAAATCAAAATTGCGATCGCTGCTGAGTAAAGCCAGGATCGGTACTTTTCATATTTGCCCAATAACATCTCTTAATTACCTTTATACGTTCGTTCTGTTCATCTGTTGATGGCGGTTACCCGGTCGCCGGCCGATTCCCGATTTGTGGGTTCTCCAGCAATATGTGCCCATGTTCCTCAAGGTACTTCTTCATTGCGCTCATGACGGCCCGACCCAGTCCTACGGTAAAATGCATACCGTTCGGCGTCTGTTCCATGCAGGTGCATTCGAATTCATCAAACATCGTCAAATACCGGTCAATTTCGGAAATTCGACTATCGAGAACGGTTTGCACCTGATCGGGCGTCATGAGGTGCGCAAAGCACATCGTCGCCAGAAATTCTGATCGCACTTTGTGGCTGGGATTCGGGTGATCAAGTTCCTGGAGCAACCGTCGTCGTCCATCTTCAGTGATGCGGTAGACCTTGCGATCGGGTTTGCCTTGTTGCGGAATTTCCTTACAGCTGACGTAGCCTTGCGCGGACAGAGAGGCGAGCGCCGGGTAGATCGATCCGTATCCCGCCGCAAAAAAATGGCCAAACGAGGATTCGAAATGTTTCTTCAGGTCATAGCCCGAGGCTTCGCCGTCCGTCAGCATGCCGAGGCATACAGTCTTTACGTCCATGGTGTTTCACACTGGCGGCCGCAGCCACCCATATATCAGATTGATGTATTATATCAGTTCGATATATGGAGTCCAGCTTTTTTCGAGATCATCGCCAGGTGCCGGGATATGCACCGGCGAACTACGGGACAAACTGCGCGAGGAATGGGCTCAGAAGCCGATTTTCCGGGTCAAGCCGGCGCCGTATGCGGCCGAAAAAGTCGAGTCTGCTCGCATACACCTGGTGGGCGTAGTCACCCTGTAGCGCGCGCGACTGGCTCAGAAGTGGCGTACCGGCCCAGTTTTCGGCGAAGTCGGCAAGGTCGATAACGAAGTCATCCCAGCCGCTTTCCTGCGTCGATGCTGCGGTCAACGCAATCATCGGTTCGTCAAACGATGGTGACAGCAACGATGATGCGTCCTGGCACAGCCGATACCCGACCGTCGGCATATCGCAGCGAAATCCGGACTGTGCGTAAAGTAATTCGCAGAAATCGCGATAGGCTCTGGCAATCATTGCGAAATTTGCGGCGGGGAAACACCAGGTTGAAAAGCGCGACGCAGATCTGTTGTGGGGCTGGGATTGTGCTGTCGCATTGGTGCCGGCGGTGACAAGGCGGGTATTGACAAGTCCCTGCGTCGCTTGGCTGATAGAGTCGATCAATCGGTGTCTGACAGACGGCAACGGCACGACTCGATTGAGGGACTTGATGATGTTGGGTAATACTGTGTTCTCTCCCCAGTCCTTGATTTTCCACGGGACTCTGAATGCGTTTCCGGGCTCTGCGTCGTAACGTCGCAGGTCAAGGTAGATACAGTCACGATGCGGCAACAGGTAAAATTTGAAACCGATGTCGCCATTTGCAAGGGTGTTGACGACTGATGCGAACTTGTCGATGCTGATGCGCCGGTGGCTCGCGGAAAAAGTGCGGATCGGACGCACGCGCAGCGTTGCTTCATAAATCACACCCAGCAAGCCGAAGCTCAGGCGCAGTGCACTCAGGAGGTTCTGTTGCTGTGGTTCAACGTTCAGCAACTGACCGCTCGCCGTGACAAGTTTCATCGCAATGACGTGGCTGGAGAAATAGGCTCCCTGATTGCCGATGACGGGCCCAAAACACGGTGCCGCGATTGCGCCCCCGAGCGTTCGACCCTGCAGGTCATAGGCACCGATCAACTCAAGACCCTGTTTGGCAAGTTCATCAA
>JADFKA010000251.1 GCA_022565135.1 Pseudomonadota bacterium | reverse complement strand
CAGCTCAGTACGGAGATGGCTTGTTTGAGACCATCGCGATTCGCGGCGGCACACCAAGGTTTTGGACGCTGCATCTTGATCGTTTGCAGCAGGGATGCGAGCGGCTTGGAATTGACGCACCACCTGCAGAGACTCTGCAAGAAGCGCTGGCCGCAGCAATCATCGCCTGTGACATCGATACAGATTTCGCGGTTGCCAGGATTACGATCTCTGCCGGAACCGGTCCACGCGGATATCGCCGCCCGACAGACGCTCAGACGTCATTTCGAATCGGCATATTTGAGTCGCAGGCGTTGCCTGCGACGGCGTATCGCGACGGCGTCGAAACCAGGCTGTGTCGAACCCGCCTCGCAATTCAGACACAACTCGCCGGCATCAAAACTATTAATCGGCTCGAACAGGTGCTGGCGCGCGCTGAATGGAATGATGCGTCGATCGTCGAAGGCCTTATGCTCGACACAGAAGATCGACTCATCTGCGGTACCATGAGCAATGTGTTCGTCACATCCGGAAAAACGATTGCCACGCCCGCAATCACTCGCTGTGGTGTTGCAGGAATCATGCGCAGGCATGTGCTGACCATACTTGAAAATGCGCGGATCGCGTGTGACGTACGCGACATTGAACTCACCGAACTGCAGGCGGCTGATGAGGTATTCCTGACCAATAGCCAGTTCGGCATTCTGCCGGTCACCCGTTGCGCGGGGCAGGTATGGTCTGTAGGACGCCTCACGCAGCAAGTCATGACACTTGCCGCTGGCAGCGGTGTACCGGAGTGTGCGCCATGAAGCCATTGCTGGCAGTCATCGGCGCGATACTGGTGCTGATTTTCGGCGCAATAACGATCGGCGTCGTGCAAATGAATCGGTTTTTGCATGCGCCCGTCGTCGTGGCCGATGCAGGCACTGAATTCGAGATTAAATCAGGTATGTCTTTGCAAAGCGTAAGTAATGCGTTGGCTGAGCGAGGCATCATCAGCCAGCCCGGATTATTTCGCGTATACGCGCGATGGTCGGGACAGGCCAGTGCAATCCAGGCGGGTGACTATCGAATCAAACAGGGAACTACGCCGAGCGAACTACTCGATCAGTTTACGAGCGGTGCGGTGCAACTGTATTCGTTCACAATTATCGAGGGCTGGAATCGGTGGGACTTACTGCAGGCTTTGCACAGGCACCCACAACTTGACGCGAGCCTGACCGATGAAGATTGGCCGGCACTGCTTGAAGAATTCGGCGCAAAGACCAGTCACCCCGAAGGTCTGTTTCTCCCTGAGACGTATCGGTTCCCACGGCACGCCAGCGACCGTACTGTTCTGAAGCAGGCGTACGATCTCATGCAAAAAGTGATCGCCGAGGAGTGGGCCGGCAGAGATGCGGAGTTGCCCGTGCGGACATCTTACGAGGCACTGGTGCTTGCCTCGATCGTCGAAAAAGAAACAGCGCGTGCCGACGAACGTCCGCTCATTGCCGGCGTGTTTCTGCGCCGCCTGGCCAAACGCATGCGGTTGCAGACCGATCCGACTGTCATTTATGGCATCGGCCCCGGATTTGACGGTAACCTGCGGCGACGCGATTTGCGGACCGACACTCCGTACAACACCTATACGCGGCGCGGCTTGCCGCCCACACCGATCGCAATGCCAGGACAGGCTGCTATCAACGCGGCGCTGCACCCGGCGGACGGCGAAGCATTGTATTTCGTCGCAACCGGGCTTGGCGACGGTAGCCACAAATTCTCTACGACGAAAGCTCAGCACGACGCTGCCGTCGCCGAATACCTGCAACGACTTCGTAGCCAGCGTAAATAGGGCCTGTGGCATGAATTCCGGTAAATTTATAACGGTCGAAGGCATAGAGGGGGTCGGCAAATCAACCAATGTCGATTTCCTTGCGCAGGCCATTGAGAAGCGTGGACATAAAGTACTCACCACTCGCGAACCCGGCGGCACGCCAATAGCCGAGCGTATTCGTGAACTGCTGGTCGAGCACGGTGACGAGCCCATGCCCGATATCGCCGAACTGTTGCTGATGTTTGCCTCGCGCGCATTGCACGTACGCAATGTAATCCAGCCAGCCCTCGCTGCCGGTACCTGGGTGATCTGCGACCGATTTACGGACGCGAGCCGCGCCTATCAGGGCGGCGGACGCGGATTTTCACAAGACGACATCAATCGACTCGCAGACTGGGTGCATGGCGATTTGCGGCCGGATCTGACGATCCTGCTGGATGCACCGGTCGCAACGGGCATGACCCGGGCAGGGCGGCGTGGGGATCCTGACCGGATCGAGATCGAACGTGCGGAATTCTTTACCAGGGTGCGCGAGTGCTATCTGGCATTGGCCACGGCAGAACCTGACCGTTTCGTCATTGTCGATGCTACACAGGACCTGAGAACGGTTCGCGACACGATTGAAGCGATTATCGCTGCTACGTATAGTGATAATTCAGATTAAAAAGAAATTATAATTAATTGAATTTAATAGAAATAAGTTGGTTAAAGGAATTCGCAAAGTCCTGGCTTGATCGCATTGAGCAAAATCGATTGCCACACGCCGTACTGCTGGCGGGCCCGATCGGTACCGGCAAGCGTGCAGCAGCAACCTGGATGGCCGCCAGACACCTCGAAATCTCGCCGGCAACGGTTTTACCGCAATTCCCTGTCGCAAGCCTCGAGCATGCCGATCTGCGCTGGATAACGCCCGCGGCAGACAAACAGGCGATCGGCATAGACCAAATCCGGGAGCTTGTCGCGGACATGAGCCTGACGAGCTACGCAGGGGGCGGCAAAGTGGCTGTTATCGAGCCGGCCAACGCAATGACCACCAATGCGGCCAACAGCCTGCTGAAGACACTTGAAGAGCCGTCAGGGGATGCCCTGCTCATATTGATTGCCGACAGGACCGGTCGATTACCCGCAACAATCTTCAGTCGTTGCCAACGCATTGAGTTTGCACCGCCTGGTGAGGCCGCAAGCCTGGTATGGCTGGATCGATTGCGCCCAGGCGCGTCCTGGGCTGAGGCTCTTGCCCTTGCCGGAAACGCGCCTCTGGCCGCGCTCACGACCATCGACCAATTGGATACACACACATCGATGAGTCGCGATTTTGCGGATGTTGCAGCCGGCAGGTCGGCTGCGATCGAAGTCGCGGCCCGTTGGGCCCGGCTCGACGCAGTGTTCGTTCTCGGCTGGATGGCGCAACAGGTTCGGCAGTTGATTTGCGTCGCCTCTGGCGTGGCTTTGGAACCATTTGCACACGGAATTGACGAATCTGTGCTCAGACACATGGACAGGCGAAATCTGTTCTGCTATCTAGACATAATCAACCGGCTGCGCGGGCAGC
This sequence comes from Pseudomonadota bacterium, assembly GCA_022565135.1. Taxonomy (GTDB): domain Bacteria; phylum Pseudomonadota; class Gammaproteobacteria; order Steroidobacterales; family Woeseiaceae; genus UBA1847. The sequence goes on along the minus strand of JADFKA010000251.1, from coordinate 3 downwards.
CTG
>JADFKA010000250.1 GCA_022565135.1 Pseudomonadota bacterium | reverse complement strand
TGACATCGCGCTGCACGACAACATTGATCTTGATAGGTGACAACCCCGCGCGCGCAGCTGCATCGACTCCGGCGAGGACTCTCTTCAAGTCGCCACGCCCGCCACTCATGGTCTTGAAGATCCGCTCGTCGAGACTGTCGAGGCTGATCGTGACCCGGTGCAAACCCGCGTCGGCCAGCGTCTGCGCGACCGGCGCAAGCAGCATCGCATTCGTTGTCAGCGCAAGATCGTCGATGCCCGGAATTTCAGCAAGGGCCACAACGAGGCCAGGCAGTTTCTTGTCCAGCAGTGGCTCACCGCCGGTGAGGCGAATTTTTGAGACGCCCAGCTTGGTCGCCACGCGCACAACCTTGAGAATCTCAGCATGCGTCAGGCATTCTGATTTCTTCAGGAATTCAAAATCGGCATGAAACTCCGTTTCGGGCATGCAGTACGGGCAGCGAAAATTGCATCGGTCGAGAAGCGAGATTCGCAAGTCGTGCAGAGGCCGACCGAGTGCATCGCGCGTCTCGACAGCTTTGGGCATCGACAGGTTGTTGGCAATCAAATCTGACGTCATACGGTCATTCTGCCCGAAGTCGTGGTGAAATTTCTTTATTTTAGCGCTTTTTTACTGCATGATTTTGCGCCGCACTGGACTTCTTGCAGGTTTCCCGATGCACGTCACATTCACCGATGAAGAACTCGCATTTCGCGACGAAGTCAGAAGTTTTTTTCTCGATGAATTGCCCGATGACATTCGCAACAAACGCATGCAGGACGTCGTCCTCGATCCTGAGGATCAGATTCGATTCCAGAAATGCCTGTTCAAAAAAGGCTGGGCGGGGGTCAACTGGCCTGTGGAATACGGTGGCACAGGATGGTCCGCGGTGCAGCAATACATTTTCGCTACCGAAATGGCGGCGGCCAACGCGCCCGGCATCGTGGCGTTTGGCCTGAATATGGTTGGCCCAATCGTATACACCTTCGGCAACGAAGAGCAAAAGCGACGCTTTCTGCCTGACATACTCGAAAGCAATGTCTGGTGGTGCCAGGGCTATTCGGAGCCCGGTTCGGGCTCTGATCTCGCGTCACTGAAAATGCGGGCCGACAAGGTCGACGATCATTACGTCATCAACGGCACAAAAACCTGGACAACGCTTGGTCAGTTTGCCGACTGGATTTTTTGCCTGGTGCGGACCAGCACGGATGTCGCGCGCCGCCAGGACGGTATCAGTTTTCTTCTCGTCGATATGAGCACGCCTGGCGTTTCGGTCAAACCGATTATTACGCTCGACGGTGATCACGAGGTCAACGAAGTTCATTTCGAGGATGTTGAGGTTCCGATCGAGAATCTCGTCGGTGAGGAGGGCAAAGGCTGGACTTACGGCAAAGTTTTGCTGCAGCACGAACGCACCAATATCACGGGCGCCGCACGGTCAGCTTATCGGCTGCGGCGGCTCCGCGTGCAAGCGTCCAAATCCATTCGTGGTGCAAATCCGCTAGCCGAAGATCGTAATTTCATGCGCAAGCTCGCTGCGATCGAAGTCGACCTCAAGGCGCTTGAATTTACCGATCTGCGAACACTGGCCGCAGTCGCGTCCGGACAGGCTCCAGGGCCCGAGTCCTCGATTCTCAAGGTCAAGGGAACGGAAATACAGCAGATGATTGACCTTCTTACCATGGAAGCCGCCGCATACTACGCGCTGCCCTACGTACGCGATCAATACGTGCTCGATTTTCCCGAAATTGATCGCATCGGCGAAGGCGCCGAAACCAAATCATCGTTGCATTATTTCAACAATCGCAAAGCATCGATCTACGGCGGCTCGAATGAGATTCAGAAAAACATCATCGCCAAGCACGTACTCGGACTATAGGGACTGCCCGCATGGACTTAACATTGAATGAAGTTCAATCGATGCTCGCCGAAAGCGTCGACAAGTTCATCACCAACGACTACGATTTTGACACACGGCAAAAATATGCAGGCAGTGAACTCGGTTATAGCGCCGATGTCTGGCAGATATTTGCAGACCTGGGATGGACGGCCGTGCCATTCGCTGAGGACGACGGCGGTTTTGCGGGCGGCCCGATCGAGATAATGCTGATGATGCAGCGGTTTGGCCGTGGCTTGTTGGTCGAACCATACCTCGCCAATGTCGTGTTGGCGGGGGGAGTTTTGCGTCGAGCCGCCAATACCAGCCAGAAGGCCCGATGGCTTCACCCGATCATCAGTGGTGAATTGCAAGCGACGCTCGCGTTCGTCGAACCACAAAGTCGCTACGACGGCGGTGAATGACGGCGATGACTGGATCCTCAACGGCTCCAAAGGTGTGGTCTTCAATGGCGGTAACTCCGGGCTGATCATAATGCCGGCCCGCACGGCCGGCGAACAATCGGACGAAGACGGCATCACGTTGTTTGCAGTCGAGGCGGATTGCGATGGACTTTCGATCAAGTCGTATGCGACGATTGATGGATTGCAGGCGGCCGAAATTACTCTGACCGATGTGCGAGTAAACAGCGACACGGTCCTTGGCGCCGTCGGCGAAGGATTCCCAACTCTCGATGCCGTTATCGACGAAGCAACGCTGGCCGTCTGTGCCGAAGCAGTTGGCATCATGCAGATTCTGAAAGAAAAAACTGTCGAATACACGAAAAACCGCGTTCAGTTCGGCGTACCAATAAGCAGCTTCCAGGCGCTGCAACACCGTATGGTCGACATGCTAACCGACTGTGAGCAAAGCTATTCTTTATTGCTGTGGGCCACGATGGCGAATGCGGACGAAACCGCCGAAGCGAAACGCGCTGTCAGCGCAATCAAATATATGATCGGTACGGCTGGGCAAAAAGTCGGTCAGGAAGCCGTGCAATTACACGGCGGCATGGGTGTTACCTGGGAAATGGACGTCGCCCACTACTTCAAACGATTGACCGCGATCTGCCAGATGTTCGGCAACGCTGACTGGCACCTCGACAAGCTGGCAGACGTGCCAGCGTCGTAGCCCCCGACGTCCGATTGCTTTGACGCACGGCCGGCAGTCCGGACATTCTTTGCCGGAATGGCTCGCTGCGCTGCGCTTTATTTCCGGCAAAGATCATCCCTCCTGCCGTCCCCACGAAGATCATCGAGCGTCGTCGCATTCGAGCGGAGCGAAGATTCGCAGTGGACCCACGGAGCAGCACCGCGGGCGGGATGTTCATCGACCGAAGTAAAGCGCAGCGCAGCGAGCTCCCGTCAAGCGGGATCGAGACATGAGGGAGAGGAATAGCCCGTTCGCGGTGCTTGCGTTGCCCGGTACCGTGCCTGTGGTGTAGACGTCGGGGGCTACGACGCCATTGCCTGGCGTTCGATCTTGGCCCAG
>JADFKA010000249.1 GCA_022565135.1 Pseudomonadota bacterium | reverse complement strand
GCTGACGTCAGCAAAGACTGTCGGCCGCACATAGTAGCCCTTATCGAGTCCCTCGGGCCGGCCCGTGCCGCCGGCCGCGAGCGTAGCACCCTCGTCGATGCCTATTTGAATCAGTTTCTGTACCTTGTCCCATTGCAATTGCGAAACCAGCGGGCCGGCTTCGACGCCCTCATCACGTGGATTACCGGTGGTAATTGCGTCCGCGACCGATGCCGCAATCGCAGCGGCTTCGTCCATGCGATCCTTGGGAACCAGCATTCGCGACGGCGAATCGCACGACTGCCCGGTATTGTCAAAACAAAAGGTAGTACCGGCTCTGACAGCCTTCTCGAAGTCGGCATCGTCGAGCAGGATGTTCGCGGACTTGCCGCCAAGCTCCTGGGTAACGCGTTTGATCGTTGGCGCCGCGTTCTGAGCGACCAGAACACCAGCGCGCGCCGAACCCGTGAACGACATCATGTCGATATCCGGGTGCTGGCTTAACGCCGTGCCAACGCCGGGTCCGTCACCGTTGATGAGATTGAAGACACCGGCCGGCACGCCTGCATCATGCAGAATTTCGGCAAAGATAATGCCATCGAAAGGTGCGATTTCACTGGGTTTCAACACCATCGTGCATCCTGCCGCAAGCGCCGGTGCAACCTTGCACACGATCTGGTTCATGGGCCAGTTCCAGGGCGTAATCAGCCCACAGACGCCAATCGGTTCCTTGACGATCAGCGTTGTGCGTTCTTTTACAGAAAATTGGTAGTCTTTCAACGTCCTGAGCGCAGCCTTCATATGTTGTGAGCCGCTGGGTGCCTGTGCGGTCTTCGCGAACTCCCAGGGCGCGCCCATCTCATCCATGATCACTTCGGCAATTTCGTCCTGGCGTTTGGCGTACTCGTCGATGATCGATTGCAACAAGTCCATACGTTCTTCGCGAGTGGTGACGCCAAAGCTTTCACCAGCGCGCCGCGCTGCCGCCACGGCCAGATCGACGTCGGCGGCCGATCCAAGGCTGATGCGTCCGTACACTTCCTCAGTCGCGGGATTGATAACGTCCAGGGTGTTGGGCGTCACGGGGTCAACCCATTTGCCGTCAATGTAAAACTGTAAATTTTCACGCATGATCGGTCCTCCTCGACGAGCCGCGCATCATAGCCTAAATTGTGCCCTGTAGCGCTGGCCATTGGCAGAGCATTCGATGCCAGCGGCATTTGTGAAACGAGCAAGTCAGGATAATTTTAATCACATTAAGCTTTGAAATCATTGAAAAATCAGTAAAAAATAATTCCTATACTCGTTGCACATAGGGCCAGTGCCACCGCATCAGCCGCTATGATCGCATTGCTCGCGGCGGCAGACTACAACTCCGGCGCCGTATTGGCTAGGCTCGGCAACAAATAACAATAAAGCCTGGGGACTCTTCATGCTGCCGATGAGTGATGTCATTCATCTGGCCATAACTGGCATCGCTCAGGGATGTGCGTATGGCCTGATCGCACTCGGTTTTGTCCTGATTTATAAAGCGACCGAAGTCGTCAATTTCGCTCACGGTGAATTCATGATGCTCGGTGCTTTCGCCGTGCTCACATTCTCCGAAGTGCTGGGATGGGGATTCTGGCCCGCATTCGGGCTTGGCTGTCTGTCCATCGGCGCCGTCGGTTACCTCGTCGACGCGCAGATCATGCGCCGCATCATCGGCCAGTCGCAGGCGAGTATTTTCATTCTTACGGTCGCGTTCGGATTTATCTTCCGCTCGCTGGCCGGCATGATTTTTGGCTGGAATACACAGAGTCTCGATACGCCATTCGACGGCCGCATCGCCTTGGGTGGCGGTATCGAAATCGGCACGGATCGGATCGCGATTGTTGGCGCCACGGTGGTGCTTGTCGCTGCCCTGTATTTATTCTTCGCCCGTACGCGAGTCGGCATTGCGATGCAGGCGGCATCGCAGAATCAGCTCGCCGCCTTCTACATGGGCATTCCCGTCAAGCGGCTCGTCTCGTTCACATGGGCGATTGCTGCGATGATCGCCGCCGCCGCCGGCGCCCTGCTTGCGCCTGTCACACAAGTCGACACGACGATCGGCTTCCTCGGCATCAAGGCACTCAGTGGTGCGATCGTCGGTGGTTTCGGCTCGATACCGGGGGCACTGCTGGGGTGTCTGCTGATTGGTTTGATTGAACCGTTCGCCGACTACTACGTGCCGTCGATAAAAGGCGTCTCGGCCTATGTCGTGATGCTGCTGGTCCTGTTTATCCGTCCCGAAGGACTGATCTCGCAGACCTATCAGAAGAAAGCCTGATGCAGTATTTATTCAAGACCCGCTATGAGGACGACGTTCGATTTCTTGTAAAGTCCGGCGAGAAGATTAGGGTGGGCCTGTTGGTCTTGTTTATGCTCGCCGCGCCATTAATGCTGCAGGACTACTACCTGGCCGAACTCAGCCTGTTGCTTGTCTACGCAATCGCCGGTATCGGGCTCATGATCCTGACCGGGTTCACGGGCCAGGTGAGTTTCGGTCATGCGGCGTTTCTCGGTATCGGCGCGTACTCACATTCAATCCTGATGGCGCGCGGTGTGCCGTTCAGCCTGTCGATTTTGATTACGGTACTGATCGCTGGTCTGGTTGGCATGATCATCGGTCGCTCAGCGTCGAAGATGCACGGGTTCTATCTCGCTATCGCAACGCTCGCCTTTGCGATACTGATTGAGACCGTATTCGGTGAGTGGAAAAGCCTGACAGGGGGCCACGCCGGACTGGCGGTACCGGCGCTCAAGGTGTTCGGCGTAACACTCGCCAAGGTCTGGCAACAATATTATGTCGATCTCGTGATGGCCAGCATCGTCATCTGGGGCGCGTCCAATCTGTTCCGCGCGCCAACGGGCCGCGCGTTTATTGCTGTACGCGATTCCGAATTGTCGGCGCGCAGCCTGGGCGTCAATGTCGAATGGGTCAAAATTCAGGCATTCGGCGTGAGCGCCGCAATCACGGCGCTGGCTGGTGCATTGCTCGCACACCAGCTTACCTTTCTCGCGCCCGACGTATTCGGTGTGCTCGAGTCGCTGAAGTTGCTGCTTATGATCGTCGTAGGCGGGCTTGGCAGTATTCTCGGTGCGGTATTCGGCGCGATTTTTGTATCGGTGTTGCCAGTGGCGATTAGCTTCCTCAAGGATGTGCTGCCGCCGTCGATCGGTCAAAAGGCTGGTCTCGAGCCGCTATTATTTGGCACGATCATCGTGTTGTTCATTGTCTTTGAACCGCTTGGTATCTACGGCCGCTGGCTCAAATTACGCTTCTTCTTTGAGACCTTTCCCTACTACCGCAAAGCGTCGTTCGTGCGCCAAAAGAGCTACCTCAAAACGGA
>JADFKA010000248.1 GCA_022565135.1 Pseudomonadota bacterium | reverse complement strand
CGCGTTGCCCGGTCACATACAGGTACACCATCCCGAGTACCGGGATGATCCCAGCGTTGCCAATCTCATATCGATCAGCGATACGGAACTCGCGGCGAAGTTCGACGCTGCCGACATAGCGCACTGGGCCACACGCGTGCGAGTTCCCGCGGTCATTACCAGTGAGTATGAGTCTCGCGGCATCACGCTGCTAGGCGTCGATCCAGACCGCGAACGCGGTCTGACTTTCGTTGACTATGATGAGGTCGAAGGCCGTTTTCTCGAGTCCACGGAGGACACGGGGATCGTCATCGGCAAGAAACTCGCGAAGATGCTGAATACGCGGGTTGGCAAACGTGTGGTTGTGATGAGCCAGGATCCCGACAACGAGATCGCAGATCGCGGCTTTCGGGTGGTGGGGCTGTTTACGGCGAATGTCAGTGCGTTTGAAGAAGCATTTATTTTCGCGGGCAAGTCCACGACGCAAAAATTGTTGCGTATCGACGATCAGGTTTCGGAACTCGTTGTCTTTGGCGATGATTATCGTAACGTCGAGGTGCTGTACGACAAAGTATCGGCTATCGTCGACAGCCGCGTCGAAGTCAGGCGATGGTTTGAAGTCGATGCATATCTCGGCGCGATGCTCACCATTATGGACGGCTTTGTGTTCGTATGGATCATCGTGATCTTTCTCGCGTTGTCGTTTGGCCTCGTCAACACACTCGTGATGGCGGTGTTCGAGCGTGTGCGGGAGATCGGCCTGATGCTTGCGCTGGGCATGAAGCCCGTATACATCCTCGGGCAGATTATCATTGAGTCGATGATGCTGCTCGTGATCGGATTGGTGCTTGGTACGGCGCTGTCATGGGCAGCTATTCAGCCGATCAAAGACGGTATCGACATATCGATCGTTGGCGAAGGCCTGGATATGTGGGGCATGTCGAGCGTTCTGTACCCCGACTTGCTGCTTCGCGATGTCATCCTGGCCAATGTCGTCGTACTCGTACTCGGATTTCTTGCGAGCCTGGCACCAGCATGGCGTGCTGCCCATTATGAACCCGTTGCGGCGATTACGAAGGTCTGACTATGACAGCCGTACGTTGCGTCGAATTGTGCAAAACCTATCACCAGGGCGATGAATATATTAAGGCGCTCGATCATGTCAGCATTGAAATCGACGCGGGTGGATTCGTCTGCCTGTCGGCGCCATCTGGCGGCGGTAAAACAACCTTGCTGAATGCGATTGGCGGACTGGACAAGCCAGACAGTGGCGAGGTGTACATCGCCGGTCAGCGCATCGACAACCTCAGTAAGGGCAAACGCGCGAACCTGCGTCTCAGGCAGATCGGATTCGTGTTCCAGGCCTTCAACCTGATTCCGGTGCTGACGGCGCGCGAAAACGTCGAATTCGTCATGCAGGTGCAGGGTGTACCGGCCGATGATCGCGGCAAAAAAGCGCTGGTAACACTCGAGGAGGTCGGCCTGGCCGGGCTTGAAGACAGGTTGCCTGCCGATATGTCCGGCGGTCAGCAACAGCGCGTGGCAGTCGCCCGGGCGATCGTCTCGCGACCGGCGCTGGTGCTGGCCGATGAACCGACGGCCAATCTCGACTCGAAGACGGCCGCCGGGCTGATTGAACTTTTTCGTGTGCTCAATGAGCGGCACAGCACGACTTTCGTCATTGCGACGCACGACCAGCGTGTTATGAGTTACGCCAAGCGCCTGATCAGCATGCTAGACGGTCGCATCGTTGACGACATCGAGCAAAATGCAACGTAGCCTGCTGCTGTTGATTTTGCTTTCGTGCACAATCGCACGCGCGGATGAGGCCACTATGATCGAACTTGGCGGCCACACGAAGTTTCGCCTCATCGCCCAGAGCTTTGCCGAAGAAAGCCTGTTTCGCGACCTGGCTGGTGCGACGTCCATCGATTTTGAGGGCGATCTTCGCATCAATTTTTCCGCGAACCGCGATCGCTGGTCGTTCGAGACGGCGTGGCAGTTGTTCGCTTTGAACGGCGACAGTGTCGAATGGACGCGAGGACTGGGACCTGCCGCCGATCTGTTGATCGATCGCTTGCCAAACGATGAGCGCCGTCTGTTCGATCTCAGCGATGTCATCCGCGATGCGGGCAGGAACGCCGTCATTCACCGACTCGACCGGTTTTCGGTCGCGTATACCAGCGAAAAGACGGTTGCCCGCTTCGGCAGGCAAGCGCTTTCCTGGGGTAACGGCCTATTTTATTCGCCCATGGATCTCGTGAATCCGTTCGATCCAACTGCGATAGATACTGAGTTCAAGACCGGCGACGACATGATCTATCTGCAGTACCTGCGTGATAGTGGCGACGATGTGCAGGGAGCTGTCGTGTTTCGTCGTAATCCTGTCACGGGAGATGTTGCAGCTGACAAGGGCACCGTTGCCCTGAAATATCACGCCTTTGCCGGTGGCAACGAGTACGACATTCTCATCGCGGAAAGTTATGGCGTTACCGTCTTTGGCATCGGCGGCGTGTTTAGCATTGGCGGAGCCGTGCTGCGTGGCGACGTCGTCGCGACGGATACTGCCGATGGCACCCGGGTACAGGTTGTCACCAACCTGGGCTACTCATGGACCTGGGGTGGCAGCAACGTCAGTGGCGTGCTTGAGGTCTACTTCAACGGCTTTGGTCAGCACGGCGGAAAGTACGATCCGGCGAGTCTGGCCGCTAATCCCGAGTTGCTCAAAAGGTTTGCGCGCCGCGAAATATTTGCGCTCGGTCGCTACTACGTAGCGGGCAGCCTGAGTGTCGAAATGTCACCGCTATGGACAGTGACGCCGACTATCCTCGCGAACCTCGGCGACCCGAGCGGACTGTTGCAACTCGTGACGCAGTATAGTGTGTCGGATAATATGACATTTCTGGGCAGCTTGAATGTTCCGCTTGGCGCAGACGGTTCCGAGTTCGGTGGCATCGAGACCGGAATTGCCGGTCTATACCTCTCTACCGGGGCAAGCGTATTCGCCCAGTTAGCCTGGTATTTCTGATTTTCTGCAAATTGGAGATGATAAAGTAAGAACTTCGTCCTCTGACGCTATGTTGACCATGCAAAAGTTATCTTTGCTGCTACTCGCCACTTGGCTCACCGCCTGTTCGGTCAACCCGGTCACGGGTGACCGCGAATTCATGCTCCTCTCTGGCGCGCAGGAAATTGCCATGGGCGAAAAAAATTATGCGCCCATGTTGCAGTCGCAGGGTGGGGCGTACGACGTTGACCCGGCGCTGACACAATATGTGCAGTCGATCGGCAAACGGCTTGCAGCAGTTAGCGATGCATCGCTGCCCTACGAATTCACGGTGCTGAACAATTCGGTACCGAATGCCTGGGCATTGCCGGGCGGAAAAATTGGG
>JADFKA010000247.1 GCA_022565135.1 Pseudomonadota bacterium | reverse complement strand
CGATTTCTTACGCATTGTGCGAGGAATTTCTTGCCGCGCTGGCGCCCCACGGACTGCAGCGAAGCGCAATGTTTCCTGTGTACGGGCTCGCCGAAGCCACTGTCGGCGTCGCGCTGTCCAGGCCCGGCGACGAATACTCGCGTATTTGCGTGAATCGCCACAGTTTACGGATTGGCGAGGCCTACGAGACGGCAGATGTCGGCGATGCTGACGCTGTTAGCTTCATTAAGGTTGGTTCTGCCGTACGCGACGTGGAGATTCGCCTGGTAGACGATGCCGACGAAGTTCTGGCCGACGGCAAAATTGGCCATATTCAGCTTCGCGGTGCGAGTGTCACCGAGAAAATCTATGGCGATACGCAGGCAACCGCGGATTTATTCACCAGCGACGGCTGGCTGCGGACCGGCGATTGCGGTGTTTTCGTGGACGGCCAGCTTGTCATTACGGGACGCTCGAAAGACATCATCATCGTCAACGGACAGAACTATTACCCGCATGATATTGAAGCAGTCATCGCCCGTATCGACGGCCTCGAACTTGGCAAGGTCGTTGTGGGCGGCACGAAAACGGCGGCCAGCCAAACAGAAGAACTGCTGGTATTTATTCTGTACCGACAGGATCTCGAGGCGTTTGGCCCCATAGCGGATGCGGTGCGCGCCATGGTGGGTGAGCAGACCGGCCTCGAGGTAGACCACGTTATTCCGGTGTCGAGGGTGCCGAAGACGACGAGCGGCAAGGTACAACGGGCGCAGATGCTCAGCGCCTACGCCGATGGGGAATTCGACGATATCCTGTCGGCATTGTCTACAGTTGCGAAATCAGCATCTATTGACGATGATCCGCTCATCAGGGAACTCGAAGAGATTTGCAGGGAATTCGCCAAGGAGCGCGTGATCGGTCCTGGCGACAACTTGTTTGAGGTCGGAGTAAGCTCACTGACCCTGACTGAAATCGTACTCGCCATTGACGAACGTCATCCTGGCAAGTTTGATATCAGTGATCTTTTCGACTACCCCACATTGCGAGAAATCGCTGACTTTATACGCAGCAAGGATTAATCGGAATTAACTGCATGGTGTACTCACGAATAACCGGAACTGGCTCGTATCTGCCTGCCAGAGTTGTCACGAATAAGGACCTCGAGAAGACACTGGATACGACAGACGACTGGATCCGGGAACGTACGGGCATCAAAAGGCGCCATATCGCGGCTGATGGCGAAACCTCTGCCGATATGGGTCTGTGTGCAGCGCGTAAAGCCATCGAAATGGCCGATATCGCCGTCGCCGAGATAGACCTGATCATCGTTGCAACGTCGACACCAGACAAGATATTCCCCAGTACGGCCTGCATCATGCAGCGACATCTAGGCATCCATGGCAGCCCGGCGTTCGATGTTCAGGCGGCCTGCTCGGGCTTTATCTATGTCCTGGATATTGCCAATCGCCTGATCCAGACCGGTGGAGCGAAGACGGCCCTGGTCGTTGGCTCCGAAACCATGTCCCGAATCGTGAATTGGCAGGACCGGAGCACGGCGGTGCTGTTTGGCGACGGTGCCGGCGCCGTGATTCTAGAGGCGTGCGATGAGCCGGGAATCTTGTCGACGCACATACATTCGGATGGGCAGTACGAAGATCTCTTGGAGGTGCCACAGGGTATTTCGTCAGGCTTTGATACCGTTCGTGATGGTGGTGCATACATCCGGATGAATGGCAACGCGGTATTCCGCAAAGCCGTGGCGACACTCGGATCTGGCGCGATCGAGATCTTATCCAAGAATGGTATCGACAAGAGCGAGGTCAACTGGATGGTGCCGCACCAGGCAAACCTGCGGATTATTGCCGCCGCTGCGAAAAAGCTGGATATGCCGATGGAGAGAGTTATCGTCACCGTGGATGAGCAGGCCAACACATCGAGTGCCTCAATTCCCCTGGCACTGGACACGGCTGTGCGTGACGGACGAATTCAGAGTGGCCAATTGTTATTGTTTGGCGCATTCGGGGCCGGATTTACCTGGGGATCTGCTCTTGTCCGATATTGAGCGCCCGCCAATCTGCCGCATTTGAGGCCTTTACTGTGTGCCGAATCCGTGCGTAAAAGGCATCAAAAAGGCTGTTTTTTCATTAATGTAGATTTTATATAACTCTTGTAAGCCATTAATAATATTATGTAAACAATAATTACCGATACCTGATAGACTGGCGGCGATTGCAGCATCTGTTGCTGCCAAAATAATAACAACTCAAATCGCAACATCACTACAATAAAAAGCAGAAGGGGATTTCTAATGGGAGTAGATAAAATCATCAAACTGGTCGGTGTGATTGTGGCGATCGTAGCCGCTTTCGCGACAATTCCATATAGCGGCGCAATCGTGGCTGTGCTGGGCGCCGCAGGCGCGTGGTACATCGCTGAAGATGATCGCTCCAGATTCTTGATCGCAGCTGTAGCTTTGAGTATTGCGAATGAGGGCCTGAATGGGATCAATGTCGTCGGTCCACTTATCGGGCAGGCATTGGGTGGAGTGAATGACCTGTTCATGGCAGCTGCCGCTACCGTTATCATTCTCGGCACTGTCGATCGTCTGAAACCGTAATAACGGCGGCACCTCCTCGGAGGTGCCGGAAAAAGCAAGGCTGCTTCGAGAGAAGCAGCCTTTTTTGGTTTTCTGTCCTGATTTTACATAATTATGCCAAAAGTCGATTTTATCAAAAATATTGTGTGATGCAGTTCACATTTTGCGTACAGCCCGGTCTCTATACTGCGACATATAAGCCTGTCGCGATACGCCGACAGTGGCCCGGTCAATATCAGGATGGAATTACAAGCTCATGAATACCCCGCTTTCAGAATCGAGTGTTTCGCACAAACTCGAGGAAATCCAGAAGCGTTGCAATCGGTTAATGGAGGAACCCAACGGTCTGTTGGAATTAACACTCGAAGAAGCCTTGGTGCACCCCGAAACGGACGATCCGTATAATCGTCGCAAGTCCTGAGACGCGTCAGCCTGGCGACGCTTTCTCGTGCATATCGCGCATGAGTTTCAGGCGCCATATCCAGATCGCAAGAATCAAAAGCGCGGCCAACGGCAAGGCGTACAGTGAATTCATTAGCACGATGAAGTCGTACAGGCCGTGTAGCGTCGCAGCGACACCTAGGCCAATGACTGCAGCAACGGCTATGGAGCGTCCGTTGAGATAAGCCTGGCCGATCCAATAGCCCCAGATCGATGCAAACAGGATATGCACGATCGGACTCGCGATGCCTCTGAGAGAGGCCTCAAGCACTGTCAGGTACGCAAGATATTGCCAGTTTTCGACTGCCGCATAGCCAAGGCCGATGAACGAGGCATAAATGATTCCATCGAGCGGTTCATCGAATTCATCGAAGCGCAGTACC
>JADFKA010000246.1 GCA_022565135.1 Pseudomonadota bacterium | reverse complement strand
CTCAACATTCGTGGAGCGACATTGCATGTCGCTTCCGATCTGCTGGGCTCGATCGCGGCCATCGTCGCCGCGGTCGTTATCATCTATACGGGGTGGATGGCAATCGATCCGATTCTTTCTGTCGCCGTAGCGATGTTGATACTCAAGAGTGCGTGGGTGCTCGTCAAACGCAGCGCGCACGTACTACTCGAAGGCGCGCCGGAATGGCTCGACGTGGACGATATGCGCGACAAACTCATCAGCCATGTTCCCGCGGTCAGCAGCATTCATCATGTGCACGTTTGGGGTTTGACGCCGCAGAACCTGATGCTGACGATGCATGTTCAAGTGAGCAGCGAACCCGAAAACCCGACCGATATTATTCGATGCGTCAAGACGATTCTCCGCGACGAGTACGGCATCGGCCACTCGACGATCGAGATCGAAACCGATGATTGCGCTGATCATTAGCCTGGATCATCGCGGCGATGCAGCAATGATCCGGACTAGTCGTTGGGGTCGATCACGCCGATGTACGGCAAGGTCCGGTCTTTCTCGACAAAGTCGAGGCCGTATCCGACAACCCACTCATCGCCGATACCGAATCCGAGATAGTCGATATTGACCTCGACTTCGGCACGTTCTGCTTTGTGTAACAGGGCACAGGTACGGATGGATGCCGGGCCGTGCGATTCGAGCATGCCGATCAGGTAGCTCAGTGTATGGCCGGTGTCGACAATGTCTTCGACGATAAGAACGTCCCGTCCCTCGATATTGCCACGCACATCCATCACGAGGCGCACGGCGCCGCTCGAAACATCGCTGTCTTCATAGCTTGATACGGCAATAAATTCTATGGTTCGCGGTATTGTCAGGCGCCGCGAAAGATCGGCAAGAAAAATGAACGCTCCCTTGAGCACGCCGATCAAAACGATGCCATCGCCGTTGCTGTAGTCATCAGATATCTCTCTGGCCAGTTCACGGACGCGTGCATCGATTGCGCTTTCGCTAATCAGAACCGGTGGCGATGGTTCGCTCATTATGATTGATTCGGGCGTGGCGGTCGGATGCCGCGAGCATAGGTTATCTTTCGGGTGGATGCCAGACGCGGATGCGGTAAGGTACGCACTCGATGAAACGCTCAATCGCAATCGCCGGAAATATGGGTTCGGGCAAGTCGACGCTCGTCGAGTTTTTGTCGCGCACGTACGGAGTCAAGCCATTTTACGAGCCGAATGACGAGAATCCCTACCTCGCTGACTTTTACAAGGACATGAAGCGCTGGGCGTATCAGTCGCAACTGTATTTTCTCAGTAACAAGTTTCGTCTGCACCAGGAGTTGGATCGACAGCCCGGCGTGGTGGCTCTGGATCGAACCATTTTCGAAGATGCAGAAATCTTTGCCACGGCCCTTATGCAGATGCGCAAGATCTCGAAACGGGACTGGGACACATACCAGGGATTCTACGGCGCGATTCTGGATGCGATCCGACCACCGGATCTGATGATCTACCTGCGCTGCTCGATGCGAACGTTGCGCCGGCGCATCCGCCTGCGCGGTCGGCAAATGGAGCAGGATGTGCCGCTGGCCTATCTGAAGCGGCTCGATCGGCTGTACGAGAAGTGGATTAAATCGTACAGCATGAGCGATGTTCTGGTCCTGGACACAGACAAACTGGACTACATCAACGATTTGCTGCACCGGTTGGACGTGATGGAACGCATCGAGGCCGTGTTGCCCGATGAAATTGGCAAGCCGAGCCTCTAGCCCGGACGATTCATGAATAGTCCGGGCCAGTGCTCCGTCAAGGCAGATTTGATGAGTTCAGAGCCACCCGCACGATGCATTCATCATGCGGGTCACGAGGCACCGTTTTGACATAATTGCGGGCCTCGCTATTGCAAATCTAAATGCGAATCATTATCATTTAATCCTGAATACGACAGACTGCCCCTGGCAAGAGAGTGGTTGATTTTCGCCCTGGCCAGGGTAATTACGGGATTGGCATGGACCACAACGGCAATACGCTCGCCTCTTTGCAACGCGGCCAGAAGGGCATCATCGAATCGGTTGATGCGAGTGACCCTCTGATACAACGGCTCATGGTGTTGGGTCTCGTCGAGGGTGCTGAGATCGAACTGGCAGGTACAGCTTTGGGCGGCGACCCCATGGAATTTCGTTTGTTCGGTTGCGGCATTTCTCTGCGCCAGGAGCAGGCCCGACATTTTACGGTAACGCCCTGCGAATCCGGTGACTAGGTCGAGCGAAACCCGAATACCCGTAGCAGACATCAGTGTACGCCGACAAACCGATGCCAGCATTGCGGTTGTCGGCAGTCCGAATTCGGGCAAGAGCACACTCTTCAATCGACTCACCGGACTTCGCCAGCATATTGGCAATTACCCAGGCGTGACGGTCGAGCGACACGTCGGCACGTTGAAGGGCGATGATTACACGCTCGAACTGATCGATCTGCCGGGTACACATGCGCTCTCCGTACATTCCATCGAAGAACAGATCGCGGTCGACGTAATTTTCGGGCGCATAGAGGGAACGAGCGCGCCGGATGGCATTCTCGCTGTCCTCGATGCGACCAACCTGTATCAAGGTTTGTACCTCGTGCAACAGCTCACTGAGCTCGAAACACCGCTTGTGGTTGCATTGACGATGGTCGACGCAGCCGAGGCTAATGGACTCAGGATCGATGTCGACAAACTCACGCAGCGTCTCGGTGGAATTCCTGTGTGCCCGGTTGTTGCCACAACCGGGGCAGGAATCGGCAAGCTGAAATTGATGCTCGCGAAATTGGCCGACATGGAGCCAGCAGCGCCAGTTTTGGCCTGGCCCGAATTGACGTCTGCAGCGCGCGAGCTCGCGGGTCTATCGACGGTTCCCTTGCGTACCGCCGAGGTCGTGCGTTTACTGATTGATGCACCCACAGCTTCGCAGCATCGGTTGCTTGACACTGTCGGCAAAGACGCGGCGGGCAAGCTTGATGATGTTCGCGCCGAATTGTTCGGCGCAGATCCCGCGCTCGCACGCGAAGCGCGAATGCGCTTTAGCTGGGTTCGCGACGTACTCGCGGATGTGCAACAGAAGGCGCCACCGTTTTACACCTGGCGGACGCGTCTGACCGAGTGGGTCAATCGCCCGCTACCAGGCACGGTCGGACTGTTTCTTGTCATGGCGATCATGTTTCAGGCGGTATTCGCCTGGGCGACGCCGATGATGGAACTGATTGACCGATCGGCGGCCGTACTTGGAGCGCTAGTTGCAAACCAACTGGGCGGCGGCGCGTTCTCGAGCCTTGTCACCGATGGCATTATCGCGGGCGTTGGCAGTGTCATCATTTTTCTGCCGCAAATTATCATCCTGTTCCTGTTTATCATTTTGCTGGAGGACTCGGGCTACCTCGCCCGAGCAGCGTATTTGCTGGATCGCACAATGCGCT
>JADFKA010000245.1 GCA_022565135.1 Pseudomonadota bacterium | reverse complement strand
CTCTGCAGTATTGCCCCCGCCTCGACAACAGCCGTACAACCAATGACGTCGATCTCGTCAATTCGAGTCATTTTCTCGAGCGACAAAACGACATCGTCCAGTGTCGACTCCGCAGCGGCAACACAATTCGTGAGTCCGCCTTGTACTACGACGGATTGTTCATGGTTATGACAGCAATGCAGAATAGCCGATACTTCGTCCGTAGTAATTGGCAAGACAATGGCTTTCGCTTGCGTCGGGTCGTGGTTCCAAAAACTCGTTGGCCGCTCGGCGATCGAGTCCCCGATCATGATCCGGCCGACACCGACGACGTTTTTCAGTTTCTCTATAATCTTGCTCATGATCGGTAAGATTGCCGCATAATTCAGTGTGCCATGGAGAAGTGGTACTCCGTCAAGGTGATAAGAACAAGAATGCCGCTGAAAAAAATACAACTGCAGCCCCCGTATCTGCTGTTCCTCGGTGACGTCCCGGACGATGGCCATGCCAAAACGGGCCATGGAATCGCTTATTGGCGACCTGAGCTGTGCGCAGGACAGATGCGCCTGCCCGGCTGCCCGGTCGATACTGGCCTGCCTGAACTCAGTGTCGAAGCAGCTGTCACGGCCGGCGTTCGCACCGCAATTATCGGTATCGCATCCACCGGTGGTCAGCTGGAGACTGCATGGATGCCACAACTGATCGCGCTCGCCCGTGCCGGAATCGACATCGCTTCCGGTATGCACAGCAAGCTGCACGAAATCACGGATCTGGTAGCCGCTGCCGAATCAGGCAACGCCACACTGATTGATATTCGCGTGCCGCCCCAGGACCTGCCCGTCAGTCGCGGCCGCAAACGCAGCGGCAAGCGTGTATTGACCGTCGGCACGGATTGCGCAATTGGCAAGAAATACACCGCGCTGGCATTGCACCAGGAGTTCAAAAATCGCGGCATCAAGGTGGATTTCCGAGCAACGGGACAAACCGGCATCATGATCGCGGGCGAAGGCATACCGAT
The DNA here is from genome assembly GCA_022565135.1 of Pseudomonadota bacterium. Lineage (GTDB taxonomy): Bacteria > Pseudomonadota > Gammaproteobacteria > Steroidobacterales > Woeseiaceae > UBA1847. Next base: position 2,441 of record JADFKA010000245.1, on the reverse strand, counting down.
CGACGCCGTCGTGGCTGACTTTGTCTCCGGCGCAGCCGATGTGCTATCGCCTGACAATGACGCCGATCACTGGGATGTGATTGAAGGACAGGGTGCGCTGCTACACCCAAGTTATGCCGGCGTAAGCCTCGGCCTTTTGCATGGCTCACAACCTGACGCCGTCGTGCTCTGTCACGAAGTGGGTCGCGCCTATCTGCTTGGCCTCGAAGGCATCTTCGTCGTGCCGCCACTGGACCAGGTTATCGACATCGTTCTGACATCCGCCAGGATCACGAATCCGAATTGCATCTGGGCCGGAATCAGCGTCAATACATCGAGTCTCGATGACACCCAACGTCAATCGTATCTCAGAGACCTGGAAAGCAAATACGGCCTTCCCTGTGTCGACCCGGTCGCCACGGGCATGGCGAAGATTGCCGATTTCCTGTTGGAGAACGTCAAGTGAAGCGTCAGGTATCGGCTCATCTCGAAAACTGGATGGCATTGATCCCATTTCGGATTGCCCGGCAGACCTCGGACGACTTTCCGTGCGTGGTCTGCGAGATCGGCCAGGATGGTCGCATCGGCCGCGGCGAAGCACTCGGCGTTTACTATCTTGGCGAGACCGAGAAATCGATGTTGGCGCAGCTCGATTCAATAGCCGGCGATCTTGCCGGCGGTGCGGGTCGGCAGAAATTGCTCAAGTTGTTGCCGCCTGGCGGCGCACGATGCGCCGCCGATGCGGCGCTCTGGGATCTTGAAGCGCAGCTGTCGGGAACCTCTGCCTGGAACACGGCCGGCGTTGCCCCTGACCCCATCGAGACCGTCTTCACTATCGGTCTCGAAGCCGAACCCGAAGAAATGGGCGCACGCGCTGCGGCCGCCTCCGACCTGACGTTGTTCAAGATCAAACTGAATAACGACCGGCCCGTTGAACGCGTTGCTGCCATTCGCGATGCGCGTCCTGACTCACGACTCGTCGTCGACGTCAACGAAGCCTGGAACTTCGAGCGACTCAAAGAAGTGGCTCCCGAACTGGCCGCGCTTGATGTCAAGATGATCGAACAACCCTTGCCACGCGGTAAGGATTCCGAACTCGAGGATTACGCATCACCGTTACCGCTGTGTGCCGACGAGTCCTGTCAGGACACGACTGATCTCGATGACGTTGTGCCTCGCTACCAGATGATCAACATCAAACTCGATAAGACCGGAGGATTGACACACGGTCTCGAACTCGCACAGGCGGCAAGAACAAAAGGTCTCGGCTTGATGGTCGGCTGCATGGGCGGAACGTCATTGTGCATGGCACCAATCCATGTCCTCGCGCAACTGGCGGATTTTGTCGACATCGACGGTCCATTGCTGCTGAAGCATGATCGCTTGGGCGGGTTCGACTACGACCGTGGCATGGTATCCCTGCCCGAGACACGCTTTTGGGGAGTCTAATCTTCGAACGTCGCAACGACTAACGGCTTGCTCGCACTCACCGCCGCACGTTTCATCCCCTGCGAGTTGTAGATCATGGCAATGTCGCCGTTTTTAGTTACAGCGATGACACCTGCTTCACCGCCCAGACCTTTGACTTCCGCAAGCATTTGGTCAATCGCTGCATGCAGTGACGTACCGGATCGAACTTTGCACGCAATCGAAATTGCGCCGCCTGCGCGGATAATGTACTCGCCCGTACCGGTACAGGAAATCGCGACACCATCGTCAGCCCACGTACCTGCGCCAACTAGCGGCGTGTCACCGACTCGGCCTTCAAGTTTTGCAAAGGTTCCTCCGGTTGATGTGGCTGCCGCGACCTGGCCCGACTGATCGAGAGCGACCGCACCGACAGTGCCATGTTTTTGTTTCTTGATTTCATCCGCCGTCACGCCGACAGGAAGCATGTAGTAATGCTCAGCATCGGCAACTTCCTCGAATTTATGTTGCCGCGCAAATGCCAGCGCGCCGTTACCTGCAAGCATGATATGGACCGTCGACTCCATCACGCCGCGCGCTACCTGCACCGGGTTGACGACATCGCGAATCGCAGCTACGGCCCCCGCAGCACGCGTCGACCCGTCCATGATCGATGCATCAAGCTCGACATATCCAGCCGAGTTCGGCGCCGAACCCCGCCCAGCTACATACAAACCACAGGTCTCCATTTTGGCAACCGCGTGTTCGACAACATCCAATGCGGTGGTCCCTGAGGCCAGGCGGGATTGACAATCCTCCACCAGCTCGCGCAAATGAGCTTCGGTAAGCGAATAATCACGTCCGGCTACAGGGCCGGCACCACCGTGTAACGCTATGGCGTATTTCTGGCTGTTAATGGCCGATCTCCGGCATCGAACTGGCGCTTAAGTTTACCGCCTGGATCCGGCTGCGCACAGGCCACAGTAAAGAACATCACAAAAAAGTATGCAACGAAGTAATTAGGGCTTTACAATTACTCCTGCCTGGGCGCGAAC
>JADFKA010000244.1:2895-3455 GCA_022565135.1 Pseudomonadota bacterium | reverse complement strand
TCTTGTCCCTTTCCTTCGTAGACGTGGCCTACACTTGCAATTATGAAATTTTCATGCGACAGTCCCGTTTCAGCCAAGAGATTAACACGCGCAGCTTTGTGATTCGTCGGGTACTCTGAGCAATCGACTCCGTTATAGACTACGTGAAGCTTTTTCTCGGGTATGAACCGCTGGACGGAAGCGGCGCACGCTTTCGATCCATTCGCCAAGCGCCCGCCGATCAATATCAGCATCAAGTAGCTCATTTTCAATCAGTTCGAGCAGTTCCCTAACAGCCAGCCCAGTGGCCCTAGTCAGGGGCTTGCGATGCATCACTGAGAAAACGTTTTTGAAGCACCTTCCGACGTAGTTTTTCACCGCGTCTCGCGCTACATCTTTCGCGAGGTCCGCCAGAATTGGTCGAAACGTTAGATCGGTCTGTGCAGCACCCCAAACGGCGAGCCACTCTGCGCTCGAGACCTCGGCTTGACCCAGAGCCAATGACTCCTTGTCCCTTTGTCTTCGGGGAAAGATCGTGACTTTTATATAGCCTCGCGTGCTTACAACCTTTGGAATCGGAG
>JADFKA010000244.1:0-2885 GCA_022565135.1 Pseudomonadota bacterium | reverse complement strand
TCGTCAATCGCCTTCGGAATTCCGCTACCTCGCCCTTCAACGCGGCTTATCCACCGGAGTGCATTGGCTAGCCGCGCGTTTCTTGGCTCAGGTTCAGTTTCGAGATTTGATAATTCATATTCCTGATCGTCGGTCAAGTAACGGCCATGCCAACCTCCCGGACTTAGAATCTCAATGCGATCCGAAAACAGCCGGATCTGAGCATATTTGTCATCGGCGTAGTCACGGTGGCAAACGGCGTTTGCAATGATCTCCCGAACAGCTGTCATTGGGTATTCAAATTCCAATTGCGCTGTTACCTCACCAGGTGGAATGACTTCGGCTTTTTCTATTCGATCCTCAATGAAGCGCATTCCTTCGTCGATTTGTGTGATGACCGAGTCAGCTATTTCTAGCGGCGCATCTGGAACGGCCGAACGGGTGGAGCCGGCGTATGCGACGCATTCAACGATGGCTGCTGGAATCAAGACTTGGGGAAGCTTGTTGAAGAGCAAAACACCAGCAGCGAACAGCCTGTCGCCAGACATTAGATTAGCACGACGCAAGAAGTTCGGCCCAGTCAAGGTGTCGGAAAGCTGCTTTCGCTTGTCGGAGCGCAACTCATTTCGATACCTAGAAAGCAACTTGTCTGAGAAGTCGGTTACTCCTGTCAACCAGTTGTCAACATCGTGAGGAATCCGTCTGTCTTCATCGCCAATGTTCTCATCGAAACTCGTCCCACCAGTTGTTGGATAGTATTTGTATAATGACTTGCGCAGTTCTCCGATACCAACATCAAAATTGGGATAACATTCAGCGACCTTGGCGTGGAATCCCAATCGCTTTAAATTGGCATCGGAATCCATGCGAACAGGAAAGACGCGGATAGGACCTGGAAGTTCTGGATTCTGTGCGACACCGAGGATCATGTCTACCCAAATGCTACCTGCAGCCCGTGCTGTTCCGCAGATTACAATTGGTCCGTTCTTGGATAATCGCTGTTCGACTTCGGTCGTGAATCGTTCGCCAACGAGGATGTCTCCCGTACGCCAGACTTCATAACCAAATCGGCGTATGACCTCGGCAAGTTCGTGCGCGCGATCGTCCTCACCGGAAGCATGAAGTACAATGACAAGTGTTGACATTGGGTTACTTAATCGCCTTCAAGAGGTCTGTGACTCCGCGATCCCAATCATTGATTAAGTCGGCATACTTAGTTCCCTCCAGAATGGCAGGCGCGATCGTCCCCGATAGCCTTGCCGGGAGGACGTTGACAGGTTTTCCATTTAGTTGCCGAGCAATCGCAGACTCCCACTCAATATTCATCCAGGGAGCGGTTCCTTCAGAGGAATAGCAAACGACGACATACGCTGCGTCCTCAAGCCCTTGGTTCATCTCGTGTACGATCTGCTTACCGATATCAATTTCCCACACATCAAGCCAAACGCTGTGACCGGCTGATCTAATCGCTTCACCAAGCTTCTCAGCAAGTTGGCTGTCGGCTCCACGGTGGCTCAAAAATACGTTCGGCACGTTTGTTCCTTTCGTTGTTGCAAGAATGAGTTACTGACAGTAAACGGCAATCAAAAGTTCATCGAGTCTAGCTCGCTCGACTGTGTTATTCCAGCAAGCGTGCGTGAGCGGTAATTCGAATTCGTGTTGCGCGGATGGATGTTCGACGGTGCGGCCGAGGAACTGTTTGTCGATCTGGCGGCGGATCAGGCGCAGGTCTTCGCACCGGTTGTCGTTGCGGCAGAGTTGGTCGACCAGCTCGAACAACTCTTCGATCGTTATCTGCTGGGCTTGCTCGTCACCCGGCTCGTGACGCCCGCCTCTTGCGAAGCGCTCGGCGAGGTCCTTTGGGATTTCGACCGGCGGTGGGTTTTCGCGGACGTTTTGCGGCACGAACACGTCGCGGATGACCATGCGGCCGGGGTCGTCGCCGTAGGCGGGCATCAGGTTCGCCAAGTCGACGGGCGAAAACTTGGTCCGCATGCGCTGCGAGTACTTGTCACGTCGCACCTGGACTTTGACGGCGCCTTGACGTTTGATCAACTGGCGGATTTCGTCAAGGTTTCTGGCTGCGAGGATCTCGCGCAATGGCTCGGACAGGAAGGATTGTTTCTTCGCCTGACTGCGATAGGCCGCCGCCGTCACCAGCCATAGTTGATCGTCGGGCAACTCGCGACCCTTGATGGCATGCCGACGAGCTTGCAGGATCTCGTGCGACGGCGCGGTCTGGTCGTTGGGGTGATCGATCGAGCGGAACAGTTCGGCCGCCACTTGGCGATCTATGATGAATGCCTCCAGCGACTCCCGATGCTCCGAAAGCTCCGACCGCCGACCGCCGAACGTCTCGATGTTTCGCAGCAAGACCTCGCGGCACGTTTCGTACGACTGTTGCATGGCCGATTCGTAGTCGAGTTGCAAGTCGTCCTTGCTGCCCAGTTTGGCCGCCTTGGAGAACAGCCCTTTCAGCTTGTCCTTGAGGAAATCCTTGCACGCCCCGCCGATGATCTCATCGGCAAGCTTGCCCAGAACGAGCAGCAGCAACGGCGTGGTGACGGGGTCCAACATACTTAGGTCTCGCCTCGGTTGACAGGAATGTTAACCCCGCCGCCCGCTGCTAGAAAGCCCCGGCAGACGATGTTGACTGAATTGTCGGCGAGACTGTGACGCGGACAGAGCGGCGATCGAGGGGCCGAGCACAGCCTACGCCGGCTTGAGGTCAGATTGTGCGTACCACGTTGACGCTAGCGCGCGGCACCGTCCGAGGCCAGGCAGCGTCTACGAAGACGTCTTCCCCGCCGCGAAACCGGCGCCGCCCGGCGTCCAGGTCAGCGACGAGTGCGCCTCGTCCAGCGCGACGCCGACGTCGAGATGGTGCTCGTCCTGGCCGACCAGAA
>JADFKA010000243.1 GCA_022565135.1 Pseudomonadota bacterium | reverse complement strand
TCGATGTCTGCGACAGCATCACCATAGTCCTCATCAGCATCTGCCTGAGGGTAAGGCTGTAACATGATCGTCTCGGCATCGATCCCCGCGCGTGGCGCAACCTGCTGCCAGATTTCCTCGGTGATGAAGGGCATTATTGGGTGCAAGAGGCGCAGCAAGGTCTCGAGCACATTCACCAGCGTGTTCTGCGTACCGCGTTTCGCGTCCGCCGAGGTTTGATTCGACTGCAAAACCGGCTTCGAAAGCTCGAGATACCAGTCACAGAACTCGTGCCAGGTGAATTCGTAAAGCGCCTGCGCAGCCAGATCAAGTCGATACGCCGCAAAGTGCTGGTGCGCGGCCGCAATAGCATGGTCCAGTCGCGCACGTATCCATTTATCTGCGGCACTGAGTTCGATATTGCCGTTACCTAAGTCCTCGGTATTCATCAGGACATATCGCGCAGCATTCCAGAGCTTGTTGCAGAAATTCTTGTAGCCGTCGATGCGTCCAAGATCGAAGCGAATATCGCGCCCGGTCGTCGCCAGTGCAGCAAACGTGAATCTCAGTGCGTCGCATCCATAAGCCTCGATGCCATCTGGAAACTGCCGGCGGGTCGATTTCTCGATCTGCGGCTGCAGGCGTTCCTGCATCAGGCCACTGGTCCGCTTGGCGAGCAGAGTATCCAGCGTGACACCGTCGATCAGATCGATTGGATCAAGCACATTGCCCTTCGATTTCGACATCTTCTGGCCATCCTGGTCGCGAATCAGCCCGTGGATGTAGACCTCGCGGAACGGCACATCGTCCATGAACTTGAGGCCCATCATGATCATGCGCGCGACCCAGAAGAAGATGATGTCGAAGCCTGTTACCAGCACACTGCCGGGGTAGAAGTCGTCCAGCGCGTCGGATTTTTCCGGCCAACCGAGTGTGCTGAACGGCCACAAGGCCGACGAGAACCAGGTATCGAGCACGTCTTCGTCCTGACGCAGTGCCTTGTCGGCGGCAAGGCCGTGCTTGTCGCGTACGTCGTCTTCCGACCTGCCGACATAGATGTTGCCATTGTCGTCATACCAGGCCGGGATTCGATGTCCCCACCACAATTGGCGACTGATGCACCAGTCCTGGATGTTGTACATCCAGTCGAAGTAGGTTTTCGACCAGTTCTCAGGCACAAATCGAATGCGCCCGGTCTCAACAGCCTCGATGGCAGGTTCGGCAAGCGGCTTGATATTCACATACCACTGGTCTGTCATGTACGGTTCGAGAATTGCGCCACTGCGATCGCCACGCGGAATCTTCACAGCGTAGTCTTCGACCTTTTCCAGCAGACCCAGCTCGGCAAACTCGGCAACGATGGCCGTGCGTGCGTCAAAGCGATCCATGCCGCGATATGCGTCGGGGACTTCATCATTGAGCGCGGCATCGTCGGTCAGGATGTTGTACACCGGCAGATCGTGGCGTTTGCCAATGTCATTATCATTGAAGTCGTGTGCCGGCGTAATTTTCACACAGCCCGTACCAAAATCGATGTCGACGTAGTCGTCGGCGATGATCGGAATGCGCCGCCCGACAATAGGCAAGATGATGTCCTGGCCAATCAGTTGCTTATAACGTTCATCGTCAGGGTGCACCGCAACGGCACTGTCGCCAAGCATTGTTTCGGGGCGTGTCGTTGCGACGACCAGGTGGCCGTCACCGGATGCCAGTGGGTAGCGGAAGTGCCAAAGGTGGCCCTCTTCATCTGCGGACAATACCTCGAGGTCCGATAATGCCGTGTGCAATACAGGATCCCAGTTGACGAGCCGCTTGCCCCTGTAGATGAGGCCTTCATCGTACAACTTGACGAACACCTCGGTGACGGCCCGCGACAGCGTGTCGTCCATCGTGAAGCAATCGCGATCCCAGTCTAACGATACCCCCAAGCGTCGAAACTGGTTGCTGATCTCGCCGCCTGACTCCGCTTTCCATTGCCAGACCCGTTCGACGAACTTTTCGCGACCGAGATCGCGGCGCGACGTGCCCTCTTTAATGAGCAGCCGTTCGACAACCATTTGTGTCGCGATTCCGGCATGATCCATACCGGGCTGCCAAAGTGTCTTACAGCCCTGCATGCGCTTGTAGCGAGTCAACGCATCCATGATCGTGTCCTGGAAGGCGTGTCCCATGTGCAGTGTGCCTGTCACGTTCGGTGGCGGGATTACAATGCAGTAGGGGTCGCCGTCGCCCCGCGGCGCGAAGTAACCACGTGCTTCCCAACGCTGGTAAACACGTTGCTCTATATCATGTGGCTGGTAGGACTTGTCCATACGTCGTTCGGGTTGATTTCTGAAGACCGGATAAGGACTATACGTTGTGTGTTTCGAGCGTGTGTCCCTTGTCGCGGTATTCAGCATAGCGTTTTCGGCTCTCTCGTTTGCTGTCATCGTCGGAGCTGACAAGCTCGGCCACACGCGGAAAATCTTCGGCGCATGCTGGTATGTGATCGCACAAGTTGATCAACAGGTCTCGCGGCTCAATGTCGTCGTCGTCGCTACCGATCGTTACGGGCGATTGCCGGTCCTGTGCACTTGTCGACACCAGGTCATGCGGCACGAAGCTGCCGTCGCGAAACGTCCAGAGGAGTTGGTCGAAACGTTGCGCATCTGCAGGCGTACCGGTGTGTATATGCACTGTGTTTTCGAGGCGATACGCTTTTTCTGCGAGTCGGCACGCGAAGAGCTGGCGCTGTTGCGGGCCTGCATTGCTGAGAATGTAGAAATCGATCCTGGCCATTAAGGCAACGCGCCACAACGAGCCAGCAAATACTCGCTGAGCAAGGGCACCGGCCTGCCGGAAGCGCCTTTTTGCTTGCCGGATTTCCAGGCCGTTCCGGCAATATCCAGATGCGCCCAATGCATGCCGGCAGTGAACTTGCCGAGGAAGCATGCTGCAGTAATGGCACCGCCATCGCGTCCGCCGACATTCGCGAAGTCTGCGAAGTTACTTTTGAGCTGAGCCGCATACTCTTTGTCAAGTGGCAGGCGCCAGCCGTAGTCATGCGATGCTTCGCCCGCCGCAATAATACTCTCAGCCAGATCGTCATTGTTGCTCATCACGGCAGTTCGATGATGGCCCAGTGCTATGACGCAGGCGCCGGTCAGTGTCGCGACATCGATAATTACATCCGGCTTGAATCGCCGCGAATAGGTCAGTGCGTCGCACAATATCAATCGGCCTTCTGCATCTGTATTGAGAATCTCGATCGTCAGGCCTGACATGCTCTTGACGATGTCACCAGGCTTGGTTGCTCTGCCGCTGGGCAGGTTTTCAACCGCTGGTACGACGACGTTGACATTGATTGGCAGCCTCAGCTTCGCGATTACGGCCATGGTACCGATGACGCCGGCGGCGCCGCACATGTCGTATTTCATTTCGTCCATGGCCGGACCGGGTTTCAGCGAAATTCCGCCCGAGTCAAATGTAACGCCCTTGCCGAC
>JADFKA010000242.1 GCA_022565135.1 Pseudomonadota bacterium | reverse complement strand
GGCATGTTGCCCGAAGAACAGGCCGCCAACTCGCGTTACTTTTACGAACTGGCGTCGGCACGGTTTGGTTTCTCGTGGGACAAGGTGCAGAAGACCCAGGCGTTCCACTTCAAGGGCGGGCAGGGCGCCAAGACTGGCACGGGCGGCCATCTGCCCGGGCCGAAGGTCAAAGGCAAGATTGCGCAAGTGCGTAACCTGCCGGAAGGTGAGCCTGCGATATCGCCGGCGCATTTTCCGGACTGGACCGAGCTCAGTCAGTACCGCGACTTTGCCGCCGAGGTCCGCGACAAGACGGGGGGCATTCCGGTTGGCTTCAAACTGTCGGCACAGCACATCGAGAAAGACATCGACGCCGCCCTGGAGATTGGTGTCGACTACATCATTCTCGATGGTCGCGGCGGCGGTACAGGCGCCGCACCGCTGATCTTTCGCGACAATATTTCTGTACCGACGATTCCCGCGTTAGCTCGCGCGCGGCGGCATCTCGATTCGTGTGACGCCAAAGGCGTGACTTTGGTCATCACGGGCGGATTGCGAATCCCGGCTGACTTCGCCAAAGCGATGGCGCTCGGCGCCGACGCAATTGCCGTGTCGAATGCCGCCATTCAGGCAATCGGCTGCATCGGCATGCGTGCCTGCCACACGAACAACTGCCCGGTCGGCATCGCCACGCAAAAGCCGCATCTGCGTGCGCGGCTACCGGTTGAACTTGCTGCCGAGCGCCTGGCGCGATTCTTCGAAGCCTCGGTCGAGCTCATGACCGTACTTGCCAGGGCCGCAGGTCATCATCACTTGCAGGACTTCAATCGCGACGACCTGACAACGTTCAAGACCGATATGGCGAGTCTGACCGGTGTCGCCTATGGCGGCGTCAACGGTCCCTGACAAGCCAACTCGCTTGCGCGATTTCAGGCCATCATCGTCCCGCTAATCATCCACAACGTATAAACCGACACGACCAGCGTAATCAATGCCGTACCACCGGCGCCGATGAGCCGTCCCGGATGACCCATGTTGTCGTGTTTGAGGCCGATGGCATGCGCGATTCTCACGACAATCAATAACACGCCGATAGCGTGTAGAAACGTAGCCGATCCGCCGTTGAGTTCGATCACAGCCATAAGGATCACAATCATCGGTACATACTCAAGAAAATTCTGATGGGCACGGACCTTTTCGACGAGTTCCATGTTCGGCGGATCGCCGAACAGAACCGATACTCCGGATCTGCCGCGAAAACTGCCTGCCCGGAAACTCAATACTAGGGCGAAGATTGTCAGGATGCCCGCGTAAAGCGCGGTGACAGGTAATTGCATGTCGTTCCCCTCTTGTTGTTTTATTTGCGTAGCTTGGTCTTAACGATTTTGCGGTGCAAATCCTGCATCGGAAAGTTCAGCGCCAGCCGCAGTGCAAATGCAGCCAAGTTGCTTTGCTCGTAAATACTGCGCGCATTCGAGAAGCGCTTGAAGCCTTCGATGCCGTGGTAGCGGCCGGTACCCGAATTGCCGACACCGCCGAAGGGCAGGTCGTGTTGCATGACGTGCACGATGACATCGTTACGCACAGCGCCGCCCGATGAGGTTTTCTCGAGGACCGTGCGCCACTCTTTATCGTCCGCACCGAAATAATACAGCGCCAGCGGCTTATGCTGCGACTTGATCGTATCGATGGCGTCGGCAAAATCGGTGTAGGTCCTGATCAGGAGCACGGGCCCGAATATTTCCTCCCGCGCAATGACCATGTCGTCAGTAACACCGAGCACAAACGTGACCGGCATCTTGCGTGCTGCATCCGGGAATTCTTCGTTGGCCGGATTGACCTCGACAATCTGCGCGCCTTTCGCCCGGGCATCGGCCAGGTAGCCCTTGACGCGCTCGAAGTGCCGTTCATTGACGAAGCTTACGTATTGATCATTGCTCACCATCGTCGGGAACATCTCTTTGACAACGTTACTCGCGGCGTCGACAAACTCCGCTTCGGTGCCGGCCGGAAGCAAAGCGTAATCGGGTGCGAGACAGACTTGCCCGCCGTTGAGGACCTTGCCCCACATGATGCGCCGCGCGGCTGCGTTGATATCGGCCGTGCGAGAGATGATGACGGGCGACTTGCCGCCGAGTTCCAGCGTGACTGGCGTCAGGTTTTTCGCGGCTTCGGCGGAGATGATGCGAGCCAGGGCAGGGGAGCCTGTAAACATCAGGTGGTCGAAGGGCAACTTCGGAAATGCGACGGCGAGATCCAAACCACCGGCGAAAGCGGCGAGCTCGGTGGCATCAAAATATTCGCGTATCGCCGCTTCGATCACCTGCGAGGTCTGCATTGTCTGGTCCGATGGCTTGATCATGACGCGATTGCCGGCGCCAAAGGCCGCACCGAGCATCGAGAAAGACAGCTGGATGGGGAAATTCCACGGCGAGATATTGCCGATAACGCCGAGCGGCTCGTAGTGAATTCTTGATCTGCCGCCGAGCAGGCCAAGCGGAAATGTCGACGCACGACGCTCGCCGCGCATGAAGCGGGCAACGGTTTTGCGATCGTATTTTAACCCATCGATGAGGCTGACCATATCGATGGCTTTGGCGAGCAGCGGGTCTCTGGCACCGTAGTCGGCGTGTGTGGCTGCGGCAAAACGGTCCGCATACTTGACCACCATCGCGATAACACGACTGATACGATCGGTGCGCGTCTTAAGATCGGCATCAATGTCAGTTTTGAAAGACTGCTGCTGTGCTTCGAAGACGCGCTGCAAGCGCTCAATCGCGGCAGCGTCGGCTGACTGGGCGATTTCGCTTGTAGCAACCATGGCATGGCCTCGTGGTGCGGATTGCCCATTGTGCCACGGGTGAGCCGTGTTGAGGGCTATTCAACGTCGGGCGGTCACGACAATCAATGGCTTGACATAGAACGTGAAAGAATGCACTAGATCATTCATGCCCGTTGCCGAGTACATCGCGCCAACAACACTTGCGGATGCCCTGCATCTGAAGTAGGAACATGGCGCTGACGCGAGAGTGATAGCGGGTGGCACAGACCTGATCCTCAGAATGCGCGACAAGGTTCTCTCGCCAGCGCTATTAATTGATCTGCGCCGTATTTCGCTCGACGGCATTTCCACGACCGCCAATGCAATGCGCATAGGTGCCTACGTGACCCTGGAACAGCTGCTTGCCAGCGCCGATATGGCCAGCCTGTTTCCAGCCATACCGGCCGCTTGTCGCGAGTTCGCCGGGCCGCCGATTCGCAACCGCGGTACGCTGGGCGGCAATATCGTCAATGCATCTCCCGCGGCGGATCTCGTGCCGCCACTGATCGCCTACGACGCTGGTATCGTGTTGAGTTCATCCGCCGGCGAGCGCGTTTTACCATTGGTGGAGTTCTTTGTCGCACCGGGTCAGAACGTGATGGAGCCAAATGAGATTCTGACCGAAATCCAGCTTACGCTGATGCCGGCGCATTCGGCCGCGGCTTTCATCAAGCTCGG
>JADFKA010000007.1 GCA_022565135.1 Pseudomonadota bacterium | reverse complement strand
GGTATTCGCAATGATACGACCGGTGATGCTGTTTCGCCTGCCGGTCAGACTGCAGTAGCGGCCTCTGCGACGTACGCTCCAATTCAGGGCCCGGAAACCGAAATACCGCTTGCCAATGCCGTCGCCGCTGCAGCTGGCCTTGCGGAGCCGCTCGAACTCCTCGGCACCATAGTCCTGCCCGGTACATCACAGCGATTGTCCTGGTCGGCCACAAAACTATTCGAAGGCGTACCGGTTTCGACTCCCGTACTTGTCGTCAATGGCTCGATGCCCGGACCGACTCTTTGTCTGACTGCGGCTGTACACGGCGATGAGCTAAACGGCATCGAAATGGTCCGGCGCGTCATGTACGGCCTCACACCGACGAAAGTCGCAGGTGCTGTAATCGGCGTCCCGATTGTCAATGTGCAAGGGTTTCGACGTGGTTCGCGCTATTTGCCCGATCGTCGCGATCTGAATCGGTATTTTCCGGGCAATCCACATGGCAGTGCAGCCGCACGCATCGCACACTCTTTCTTTACCAATGTTGTCGCGAAATGTGATGCACTGGTTGACGTGCATACAGGTTCATTCGAACGGACAAACCTGCCACAGATCCGTGCCGATCTGCGCAATCCCGATGCCGTGACATTGACTGCAGGGTTCGGCTCGATGGTAATCTTGCATAGCACGCCGACAGTCGGGACATTGCGCTACGCGGCAACACAGGCTGGTATACCGGCCGTTACTCTTGAGGCCGGCGGTCCGTCGCAACTCGAGCTCAACGAAGTCAAGGTCGGCGTGAAAGGCATCCAGACGCTGATCAATACGCTTGGAATGGTCAAGAAGATTCGCCTATGGGGCGATCCTGAACCCGTGTACTACCGTTCGTCGTGGGTTCGCGCAAATAATGGCGGCATCCTGCTTGCCGATGTGAGTCTCGGCAGTACTGTGCGCAAAGGCGACTTGCTTGGAACCATCACAGATCCGATGAGCAATGCAAGATCCGAGCTGCGTTCTCCCTACTCGGGTCGCATCATTGGCATGGCGCGCAACCAGGTCGTAATGCCTGGATTCGCCGCATTTCACGTCGGCATACAGACCGACGAGCCGCCAATCGACGTAGCTGATGACGGCACTCTGAGCAAACAACCCGGTGACAGTGACGACTATATTGACGGCATGTCCGAATAAATTCCCGTCAGCAGGCAACAATTTGCTGGACTCGCGTCGTTGCTGTTCATAAGCTCCGGTGGCGATGGCCACCGACCGTAAACCACTGTATTACTTCTGGGCACCGAAGTACTGGCCGAACTGGCTTGGTCTCGCCTTGTTGCGCATCATTTGCCTGCTACCGCACTCAGTGTCGATGAGCATCGGCAAAAACTTCGGCCGCCTGGCACATCGAATCGCTATCAAGCGCCGGGCGATAGTGCTTCGCAATATTGAGTTGTGCTTTCCCGACATGGCATCGCAGGAACGCGTGGCCCTGGTGCGACGACATTTTGAAGCGCTTGGAATGTCGGTGATCGAAATGGGACTCGGTCGCTGGGCATCGGATGAAAAGCTTATTGCAATGACAACGTTGTCGGGGCTCGAGCACCTGCAGGCTGCACTCGACACCGGCAAAGGCATCATCTTGCTCAGCGCCCATTTCACGACGCTGGAAATCAGTGGCCGGGTCCTGAGCGTCAACTGCCCGCCGTTCGATGCCGTTTATCGCAAAAACCGCAGCGAATTTTCGACAGAAGTGTTACGGACAGGCCGTGAGCGCTCGGCCGCATCGACGATCGAGAAAAGAGACATCAAGGCTATGATCAGAAGTCTCCGCAAAGGTCGACCGGTCTGGTACGCACCGGATCAGAGTTTCAGCCGCAAGGGCTCGGAGGTGATTCCATTCTTTGGCGTTCCCTCAATGCACACGATAGCGACGTCAACGCTCGCCCGCCTTGGAAAGGCGGTCACGTTACCGTATTTCCCGCGTCGACTGCCCAACGGGCGTTACGAATTGACAATCCTGCCGCCGTTGCCAGATTTTCCTAGCGACGATCCTGTTGCCGACACCAAAAAGTACGTGCAGGTACTCGAAGACTATATCCGCACTTGCCCCGAACAATATCTATGGGTGCACAGAAAATTCAAAGATCTGCCGGATGGCTATCCCGATTACTACGCTGACCTCGACACGTCGAAATAGCCCTCGAGAAACTGCTCCCAGTTCTCCCGCGTATAATGAATATGCGGGTCGATTGATTTGATTTTTTCCAGCGAGCGATGCAACCTGCTGAGCGTTTTCTGTTGCCAGGGCCCAGGCGCAAGCAAGCGACCGCGATCGAGATCAAGCATCCAGAGCTTACCCTCAGCATCGATCTGCAGGTTATGGGCATTCATGTCGGCATGGCAAACACCATCGGCATGAAACTTTGCGATAGCGGTGCCAATGGACTGCCAGAATTCAGCACCTAATGAACGTTTGCCAATATGCACTGACAGTGGCTGCACACCCGGGATTCGTACCGTAATGAGATCTGCCGTATAGAAGGGCCCAATTCTGCGATATCGCGCCGCCGCCGGGCGCGGCACGCATAAACCGCTCTCGGCCATTTTTGCCAGCATGCGCCATTCGACAAACGGCCGGGAATTTCCCTCGCCCGTCCATACGTACGTATCGTGAATCAACTTGCCTATCAGACCGCCGCGCACATAATGCCGCAGCACAAACTGCCGGGGAACGTGGCCCACATACATTGTATTGCCGCGTCCGGCCGACCCTAATGAGCCAGTCACTGGCTCAGCATGCGACCAGCCGCCTGCGACAAAGTGTGCCTCGTTTATTTCACTGATAATGGACCTGTCGTAAAGAATGGCTCCGGTGTTTGTTTTTTCGACAGTTTCGGTCAAAGGTTTGTCCTTTTGCTGGCGGCGCCGAGTTTAACACCTTGGTCATCAGCGCTCTTCCATCAGTTTCAAAATTTCGTCTTTTTAGCGTTTTTTTGGGCTTTTTTAGACTAGTTATAGCTATTTTACAGATTTTCGAGACTTTTCTTACTGAGTTTCAATGCCATTTTGATCCTGACTCAGCTTATTTGAATTTCTGATAATTTACAGATTTTCATAATGTTTTTGACAATTTTAAAGGCTATTTAGCCGACGAAATCGTTATTTCGAGCAATTTTCTCACTCTGCGAAAATTTTTTGGCTGAACTTGCAAGCATCTGATCAGATGACGTTCGGCAGAGTTTAGTATTTTCGACGATTATCGGTCTATTTAGCATCTTTGTCAGTCATTATTGCCGAAGTATCGACAGTAAACAGTTTTCGAGCTTCGGTATAGCATTATCGCAGAGTTTTGATCTTTCGGCGATTTTAAGAGATTTTAAAGATATTTAAGAGCGCGTTTCTCGATCTACCTCTCTATTGCTCGGCAGGCTGCTAGTGGGCAGGCGCATGTAAGTCAATCGTCGTCGAGAAAGTATTGCGCCCCACAATAGGGGCACTTCGCCTCACCCGTCTCCTCGACCGGCAAGAACACTTTGGGATGTGAATTCCACAGGTACATGCCGGGCATCGGACACGACAGTGGTATGTCCGTATGGCGCACCCGGTAACGATGCTGCACGTTGGCGGGAATAAGGTCCTGGTCGACGCTGCCTGCTCTGGATGCCACTGTGGGTCCCGGTATGTGATGTGTCCAGTCGGTGATTATAAGCATTCAGCCAGGATTATGAGCTATCAATGCCAAAAGTATCGTCCCAAACCTCTCTGATGAACTCGCGCTCGCTCACGAAGTCATCCTTGTCGACAATTGACGGCCGATCGTCTAAAGACAGGTGATGCAGTCTTAAGCGATACATTCGATAGGTGTACTGCAAGCGTAGCGCAAGATCCGGAGCAAGACAGCCTGCCGCCGCAAGTGAGTCAAGTTGACGCATGTTGTCTGAGTATCGAATCACGGATCGGTGCCCGCGCGCATTTTTGAGCACGAGGTATTGAACGATGAACTCGATATCGCTTATGCCGCCGCTGCCCTGTTTGAGGTCGAAATACTGTGCATCACTCTTGTCGAGTTTCCCACGCATGCGACGACGCATCGACATAACATCGTCGCACAGCGCCTCATGATGCACCCGGTCAGTTAGCGTATCCGCGCGAATTCGCTCAAATTCCCGCGCAATCTCAGCGTTGTCGGCGACAGGGCGCGCCCTGAGCAATGCCTGGTGCTCCCAGGTCCAGGCATTTTCTTCCTGGTACTGCTCGTAGGCATCGACACTGGTCACGAGCAGACCCGACTGACCATCGGGTCGCAATCTCGTGTCCACTTCGTAAAGCAACCCCGAACCGGTTTGTACTGTCAGAAGATGCACGAGACGACGCACCAAGCGCATAAAAAACATCGAATTATCCAGCCGTTTTTCGCCGTTCGTCATCTGCTTCTCGCCATGCGAATTATGCAAAAACACAAGATCAAGATCTGATCCGTACGACAATTCGAGGCCGCCGAGCTTTCCGTAGGCAATGATGCCGAAGCCGGCCGTGTACACGCCACCGTTCACGAGATATTCCGGCACACCATGTTTATTCGTCATGTCTTCCCAGACGACACTCAGCGCATGGTTCAATACTGCTTCGGCCAGGTCAGTCAGACAATCGCTTACACGCATGATCGGCAAGCCTCCATAGAGGTCAGCTAATGCGATGCGAAACTGACTGGAACGCTGAAACTGCCCGAGTATTTCAATCTGTGACTCACCGTCATCGGTGCGTCTGGAATCCATACGCTGTTGCAATTCGACATCAAGATTTTCGCGAGTCATTCGCGTCGAGTATATTCGCGGATCGAGCAACTCATCGAGTAACATTGGATACCTTGCGATCTGACCAGCCACATAAGCGCTACGTTCACAAAGGTTGACAAGTCGCCTCATGGCGTGAGCATTTTCGTTCAATAATGCGATGTAAGCGCTGCGCCGCACCACTTTCTCGATGACCGCCAACGTTCGCCGCAATGCCAGCAGTGGTTCGGTGCTGTCTTTGAGCAATATCAGGAGTTCCGGTATAAACTTCCGCAACCGTTGGCGCGACGGTACGTCGATCTGCTGCGTCGCCCGCATATTTGCAAACCCGGTAAGCGACAGCGCCAAGTCACTTGCCTCAGCGAAGCCTTCCTTATCGAGAATATCTGTCCACTCCGCGGCCGATCCTGCCTTTCCCCAAAGATCTCTGAATTGCTTCTTGAGGCGATCGACAACCGCGTCGTCATTGCTGCGAAACGTAATTTTCTCGAACTGTCGCGTTACCTTACGTCGATGTGTTTCTAAAGTTTGCAACAACGAATCCCAATTCTGATATCGCATCGCCAGGCATAGCCGCGCGCGGTCGATTTCATCAATAGGCAATTCATGTGTCTGTTGATCTCGAATGGCCTGAATGAAATTCTCGATTCGACGAAGAAATTTGTAGGCATCGAGAAGTTCCCTGGCATCAACATCGCTCATGACATGGTGTCCGACGAGCCTCGGCAGCACTGTCTGCAACTCGCGCTCCTGCAAGTCATGCTGCCTGCCGCCTCGTACAAGTTGTAGTGATTGCACGATGAACTCAATTTCCCGAATACCGCCCGGTCCGAGCTTGATATTATCCGAGAGTTCGCGGCGCCTGACCTCAGCAGCAATCAACGCCTGCATGTCACGCAATGATTCAAAGACACCGTAGTCGAGGTAGCGTCGATAGACGAATGGAGCGATTAGACTTTTGTTGAGTTCGTTTGCGATCCTGGCCGGCGGCGCAGGACCGACGATGCGCGCCTTGATATAGGCATAACGCTCCCAGCTTCGGCCATGCTGTAACAGGTAGGACTCCAGTGCCGCGAAACTGACCACGGGCGGACCACTGTCGCCAAATGGCCGTAAACGAGTATCGACTCGAAATACGAACCCGTCGCTGGTAACTTCGTCCAACAAACTGACAATGTATCGTGACAATCGTGTGAAATACTCCTGCGCACTCAGCCGGCGCTTACCATCGCTTTCTATACCAACCGAATACAAAAATATTAGGTCGATGTCGGAAGAGAAATTCAATTCGTTGCCACCCAATTTGCCCATACCGAGAATAACGATCGGTACCGGCTCACCATCCTCATCGCAGACGACGCCGTAACGATCATGGATTAGACGCCGCGCATAGCCGGCCACACCATCGAGAAGCCGATCTGCCAGTGTAGAAAGCGCAATGAGTGTTTCACGAAGTGACGCATTGCCCTCGATTTCCCGCCAGATAACCCGCAATAGATAGCGGTTGCGGAACTGTCGCAATTGTTGTTTGACCGTGTCGATAGATTGATCGCTGGCTGCGATCGATCTTGCGAATTCAATTAGCGTTGAAGATTCAGGCGGTTCTTGCAACGATTCTCGGTGCTCCTCAAGCCACGACCACTCTTTAAGCGCCGTACTCGCCGCAAAATCGCTGCAGGCGACGACACGAGTCAGCGCCGCAATCATGTCTTTTGGTATTTCGCGTCCCTTGTAGGCAGCGTCGTATCGTTCAAACCAACGCAATGCAGTACTCTGCAGGTTTTCGGGCAGCGATCTAATCGCTGCCAGTGACGTCGAGTTCAACGTGACTTCCATGCCGGGAATTCTAACAGTCCGGCGCAGCGTCTCGCATTGTCGCCATCCTCGGGTAGCGGCGTTCTACGCGGTTCCGGAGCGCACGTTTTCCGACAGTTGTTGTAGCGCATCATCGAGGGGAATGGGTCGCCCAATCGAGTGGCCCTGAGCATAATCAACACCAAGTTTAGTGATCAACTTGCGTGTCTTAACAGACCCGACGTACTCGGCCACTGTCTCAAGTCCAAGTACCTTGGCAACCTGGGTAATGGCCGCCACCATCGATTCCGAGATCCGGTTGTCGGTGATGTCGCGAATAAAAGCACCATCGATCTTAAGTGTATCGACGTTGAAGTTTTTTAGATAAGCGAATGAACTCAATCCGACACCGAAGTCATCCAGCGATATCCGGCAACCTCGCTTGCGTAGCTCATCAATGAATAATTGAGCTTTTGTCAGGTTAGAGATGGCCGCCGATTCAGTAACTTCAAAACACAGCCTCTCCGCCGGAATTCCGCTTACTCTGATTTCTTCGTCAATAAACTCGAGAATGTCATCATCGCTCAGTGATTGTCCCGACAGATTTATCGAGAAAATGGCTTGTGCTGCGTTTACACACTCGGCCTGCGACGCAAGTTTCGCAATCGTCGCCGACGTTACCCAGCGGTCAATCTGCGGCATCAAACGATAACGCTCGGCCGCCGAGAACAGTGCTTTTGTCGGTACGTGGTTGCCTTCGCTGTCTCGCATGCGCAAGAGGACCTCGAATCGTGGTTGACCTTCAGTATTCTTGAGACTGACTATCGGTTGCGCCAGCAGCTCGAATCCTTCGTCGTCCAGTGCCTGCTGAATATCCGTCACGAGTTGCATGTCGTCGTGGCGACGAATAATGCTCAGGTTATTCTCGTCATAGACTTCAATACGATCGCGACCATGATCCTTTGCCGCTTCGCATGCCATGCGCGCCGTTGTCAGGGCACTGCCATCGTCTCCGGAGTGAATGTTGAACTCGGCAATGCCGATACTCATCGTAATTTGCAACGACTTGTCGCCCTCGAGGTAGCGCAGGGACTGACCACTGTCGCGAATTTGATGCGCAAGTTGCAACGCGGTATCGCTATCCGAATGAGTCAGTAGTATGCAAAAATCGTCGCCAGTCAATCGTGATACTACAGCATTTCTCGATAAATCTACGTCGAGCAATCGAGCGAATCGCGTGATGACGATGTCACCGGCTTCTCGCCCAAATGTATCATTGACGAGTTGCAGATTGTCCAGATCCAAATAGATAAGCTGATGCATGTCTGCAGGACCGGCCAGCGATTTCGACGATTCAATCAGTTGCGCCTCGAATCCGGATCGGTTCATTAACCCGGTCATGGCATCGAATGAACGCTCAATCACGAATTCTACTTTGCGAACGATGTGCACCATGAAGCGCCGCTCAGCTTTCGTAAACGACTGGTCTTCCACGCGACCGAGCAATGCAAGAACGCCTTCGAGGTTACCATGCCTGTCCACAAGTGGGCATAGCAATGTTTGATATCCTTGCTCACCGACGTTTTTGGCGCCATCGATGCCCGGGATCTCGAACACAACCGGCTTGCGCTCTCCCTCGAGTCTCGGCATCAATTGCTCAATCAGATAGCGGTCGAGCACTTTTCGCTTGACGTTTTTCCAGCTCGAATGAGTGGCGCTGATGCGAATACGTTTTGCCGGTATCAGCAACACGCTATAAGCGATGCCAAGGAATCGGCCACTTTGCCCGACGAGTTGAGCAAGCCCCGCATGACTGTGTAACATGCCGTGAATTTTCTCATCGACTTCATAGATGATCGACAATTCTTTCTTGATATTGTCGACAATCCCGTTTGCGTCCCGAAGTTGCTGACTCTGGAGCAGCCCTTCGCCGATTACATCCACAGCTGGCAGCAGAATATTCGCGAGCATATTCGGATTGAATGATGATGCCTTGCCGGCATTACGTGAGAACACCGCAACGAGCAAGCCCAGTCTCGTGTCCTTGTCACCACATACTGGAAGAACAAGTAGTGTGCGACCTGAGGTCAGTGTTCGTCTAAAACAGTCGCCGTCGGAATTCAGCTCAATAATTATTTCGTCGGGAAGGTCGGCAATGAAGTTATCGATTTCGTAATCGTCAGCTCCGTCACTGCTCCATACACACTGGCGATTTTCATCGTAGAAACAGAAACATTGTGCCCTCGGGACGAGCGAGTGCAGCAGGTTCTTGGCCTTGCCGATGCTTTTTCTTGTTTGCAGGTCGTGCAGATCTGCTGACAACGCTGGCCCCCTTTATTGGCGGTGTACCGGGAATGCCACACGATGCCAGCTGGCCACTAATTTCGCTGTGACTCAGGTCTCATGTGAAACGATTTTTTACCAAAGATTCAGTACTTTAGGTAAATTAGAGCGATGCCAACCAGTCGTCGTCCGATCCCTCGTTGACGCCCTCGAAAAGTGGCGTCGACAAATACCGTTCACCCGTATCCGGCAACATCGCGAGTATGACCGAGCCATCCGGCGCTTTTTCGGCTACATCGAGGGCGGTCGCAAGCGTTGCACCCGACGAAATACCCGCGAAAATTCCTTCCTTGACCGCCAATTCTCGTGCTACCTCGATCGCACGATGGTCGCTGACCGACATCAATTCGTCGTAGATGTCCCGATCAAGGACCTCGGGTATGAAGTCCGGCGTCCAGCCCTGAATCTTGTGTGGACTCCATTCACTTCCGGCAAGCAATGCCGCAGCGTCAGGCTCCGTTGCCACAATGGTCACGTCGGGCCTGGCTGCCTTGATGACCCTTCCCGCACCGGTCATCGTGCCGCCGGTCCCATAGCCGGTTACCCAGTAGTCGAGGCGCCGATCCGCGAAATCGCACAGTATTTCGGGACCCGTCGTACTGGCGTGATAATCGGGATTAGCCGGATTCTCGAACTGGCGCGCCAGGAACCAGCCGTGTTTTTCCGCGAGTTCTTCGGCTCTCCTGACCATGCCAGTACCGCGCTCAGCGGCCGGAGTCAATATGACCTTTGCACCCAACCCACGCATGATCTTGCGACGTTCAATTGAAAACGAATCGGCCATGGTTGCAACGAACGGATGTCCTGTGGCTGCGCAGACCATGGCGAGCGAGATACCCGTATTGCCAGATGTTGCTTCGACGACGGTCTGTCCGGGTTGCAGCTGCTCTTTTTGCAAAGCGTCGTTAATGATAGCGAATGCGAGGCGATCTTTTACCGACGCCAATGGGTTGAATGATTCAACTTTGACATATATCTCCACGTTTTCAGGGCCCATGCGGTTCACTCGCACCACAGGCGTGTTGCCGATAGTTTGCAAAATGTTGTCGTAGATCATGCCGCTTTCCCAAATCAGTTATTCGTCAGCTAAATGAGACTATCACGCTTTTTTTGCTGATTAATTTTTATCTCTTTTGTAACCATCATTACATCGGCTCGCCGAATCGCGTGATCGCCCTTTTGGTTCAGCTGCGCACCGTAGCAACTGGTCGGTCCAGCGTAGCAGGGAGCCGCCCTGGAGGGTGCGGCAACCCTATCAAATGTTGGAATTTTTTCTCCTATAACCTGGCGTTATATGGACGAGCCCGGTCTGATGGTCTGGCGTCTGCAGCGACTGCTGCAACTTGTTTGTGAATAATGACCGTGATTGCAACGATCGCGCCCATTCGTGGTCACATAAAGAGACCGCGGGGGCTCAATTCCAGGCATGAAATTACAACAACTGAAATATCTGCTTGCTATCGTTGATAATGGGCTGAATATAACGGCGGCAGCGGACAGACTATACACGTCTCAGCCTGGTGTCAGCAAACAATTGAAGCTGCTGGAGCAGGAACTCGGGCTGCAGCTATTTTTGCGCAAGGGCAAGAGTCTAGGCGGTATCACTGCGGCAGGTAAACAGGTCATCGCTCGCGCTCGCCTGATCATGCTTGAGGTTGATAATATTCGAAGTCTCGCATCCGACTACTATCATGAAGAAGAAGGAACGCTGTCGATCGCAACGCCGCATACGCAAGCTCGCTACGTCTTGCCGGACGTCATCCGTGAGTTTCGCGTTCGTTATCCAAAGGTCACTTTAAATCTGCACCAGGGCACATCCGAGCAGATCGCGGACATGGTTGCTGCCAAAGAAATCGATTTCGCAATTGCGACAGGTTCACTCGAACTGTTCAGTGACCTTCTGATTGTTCCAAGTTACCACTGGAATCGTAAGATCATCGTACCGAAGGACCACAAACTCGCAGAACTGGATCATAAGTTGACGTTGCACGATCTCGCCGAGTATCCACTCGTCACTTACGTGTTCAGTTTTGGCGGGCAATCTTCGTTAAAGGGCGCATTCACCGAACTGGGACTCACTCCCGATGTCGTGTTTACCGCCCGCGACGCCGATGTGATCAGGACATATGTCCGTATGGGGCTGGGTGTGGGAATCGTCGCCAGCATGGCAGAAGACAGTGACGACCAGAAAGACATGATAACGATCGAAGCTGACGGCTTATTCCCTCAGAGCACGACCTGGATCGGATTTCGCAAGGACATGGTCTTGCGTCGCTACATGCTGGACTTCGTGCAATTGTTCTCGCCACATATTACGGCAGAGCAACTCGAACAAACCCGTCACGTCCACACACAGTCGGAAATCGATGCTTTATTTCGCGACGCCGATCTGCCTGTGCGCGGTGGATGCTCCGGCAACGTTACCAAAGCCGCCTAGCGGAGACAGTTCGATCAGTAAATGCGAATGCCCCCATGTCGTCGGCGGCTGCGCTGATCAACCCACCACAGGCCGAACAAGAATCCGCCAACCAGGCATACACCGAGCGCACCTGCAACCCACTGCAACGGCAGGCTGTATTTATACTGTGACTGACGACCGCGCAAGCCGGCGTTCTGCGCGTCGAGCTGCGTAATTCGGACCTGAGCGCCAACGAGGTTTTCTTTCAATTCAGCTGCCTCTTGCTCAAGCGACGCCATTATCGCCGCTGGCCCCGCAAACTGTTGGCGCAGCGCCTTAAGTTCGCTTCGCAGGCGGTCGCTCTCCGCCTGTGTCTCGGCAACGATAAGCTTGGCTGGTTTGTCGTCAACAAGGTATGCCGCTTTGACATAGCCCTGAGCGCCATCACGCAGTTGCACATGTGCGTAATTCAGGTCGCGTGACAGGATTTCGAGTTCCTGGCCGCTTTCCAGCGTTCGAATCGCGGGGTCATTCGAGTTTGCGGCCTGGTAAAGCCCCAGCCGAAGATTGTCGGTTACATAAACTGTCTCGGCGCCCACCACAAGTGGCCACAACGCTACTACTCCGATTACCCAACGCATTTTCAGTCTCCCGGACCGGACAGGTGAGAGTCTACTACAGCCGACGCAGATATCGCTGTGCCCGGATTCATTGCTCGTATAGCCATTGCAACAGCGCCTCCTGGACTTCTTCGCCGGGGCCCCGGTGAACGTCGTTATGGTTTTGCATGGTGACGACTCCGAATCGTCTGCCCGAGCGTGCTTGCAAGTAACCCGCGATCGCCGTGACATGGTCGAGCGAACCGGTCTTCAGGTGAGCGTTGCCGGACAGGGTGGTATTCACGAAGCGATGGGTCAACGTGCCGTCAAGACCTGCCAGCGAGAGCGACGAGACATACTCAGGCATATACGGCTGCCGCCATGCAAATCGCAGTATTGCGCCCATTTCCTCTGCCGTCATTCGAACCTCGCGTGACAAACCTGCACCATTTTCGAATGCCAGGTTCGACGACGCCAGGCCGTTCTTGTCCAGCCAGTCAATAACGACCTTGCGGCCGCCGTCCTCGGTGCCGGGCTCGCCCAGCACTTCGGCCGACAATGTGTACAGAAGTTGACGTGCCATGACATTGTTGCTGTGCTTGTTCACTCGGGCAATAACATCGGCGAGTGGCATCGATTCAAACTCAATGAGCGGCTCAACACCTTGAGGCGTCGTGACATTTTTCCAGCCACCACTGAACCCGCCACCGGCTTCATGCCAAAGCGACATGAACAGCCCGAATGCGAATTCGTTATGACTCAGGGCAGTCCGATCCATCGCGTAGCGCCTGCAGCCGCTCGGAAACACGCCGCTGAACGTTATCCTGTCAACCGCCTCGTTCGCCGATATTGTGATGCCACGCTGATAGCCGCGACATCTTCCCGGAGCTAAGGACAAGCGATTATCTACACTTAGATTTTTCAGTGGCGGATCGAGCCAGACGCGAACACTATTCGTGTCAGGCTCGGCTTCAAACCGGTGGCTGCAGGCTTGGAACCCTGATCCAGGCAAGAGCCAGTACAGGGAATAGCACCTTGCAGCTACCCCGGGGCAAGCAGAAATGCCAGCTACGCACTTGAGAGGATTATTGTTGTGAGCGTCCGAACCTCCCGAACATTGCTCGTCGGCTGCGGCAAAGTGGGCCTCCGCCTGGCTGAGAGCCTCACTACTGCGGGAGGGGAAGTATTTGGGCTTCGCCGGAAAACCAGCTCATTGCCGGAACACATCACGCCGGTGGCTGCCGACCTTCTGAGCTCAGAGCCCATGACACTTCCCGAAGTGGACAAGATGGTCGTCACCATCACTCCCAGCATCGGCGGAGCAGGGAAACCTGAAGGGTACCTCTCGGCACTGAAGCGATTAGCTGATGCCCTACCAGCCATTCCGCAACGCACGGTGATGGTCTCATCGACCGGAGTCTTCGATGGCCCCGGACGAGCACCGCCAATCTCTGAGGAAGACCTGCCAAGCTCGAGCACCGCTCGAGGAGAGCCTCTTCTCCGGGGCGAGGTCCTGGCACGTGAGATCTTCGGGGCCCACGTCGTGCGTCCGGCCGGAATATACGGGCCTGGACGCGAGATGCTGCTGCGCAAAGTGCTGGACGCAGAGCCGCTCACCGGATTCGAATCCGCAAAAGACACGAACGGATGGACAGTGTTGATGACACTGCCGGTCATCAACCACTTGCACGAGCAGCGACAGGCCGCCGCACCAATCGAAACCGGTGGCTATCTGTTTGGCGCCATTGATGACGATTTATCACAGATTCACATCGTCGCCGCGTCATCGGAGCCGCCCGACACGATCGCCAGCGAAACCGAGCTTCAGCTTGGGCGATGGGGCCAAACAGGCTTCGAAAAAGCGTTCATGCGCCGCACTCGCAATCGGTTGCCTCCGGTTGGCACATGGCACTCCCACCCCGCGTCGGCGCCAACGGCATCTGCGAAAGATCGTCGAACAGTCGCGTCATTCAAAGCGGCGGACGCCGCTAAAGGCCTGCCGACCGTAATGGCCATCACGGGCAAAGACACCGACGCGGTTTACGTGCTCGAGCCTTGATCGTTCAGTTCTGTGTCGTCAACGGCTCCAGTGCCGCCGAGACTTAAATACTCCGCGTACACCTCCCGTGCATAGTGGATTCCAAAGCGAATCATCCGATAGGTTGCAATACCCGCGATCACCACGACGCCGACGGCCTCTGGCCAGAGTGAGCGATCTTGCAACAGCACCAACCCTGCCGAGACGATAAACGCGACCGCAATACCACGCATCAGACCGTAGTTTCGATTGAATTTATCAATACGGTCAGCGTCGCCGTCCTGGCGCACCCGGACAACAATTTCGCGAATCAAGCCGCGGCCACTGTCCACTTTATCTCGCCCACATCCAAAGTCGTGCCTTAGACGCTCATCCAATCGTAGTAATTGGCTCTCGCTTAAGAGACCGGTGGTCGTTTTGGCGGGCCAACTGGTCGGCATGCCGCCGGCAAACCACCAGATAATCGATTCCCAGACGTTGCCGCCCGCCTGCAACAGATGTCCGGCAACGAAGGCAAGAATGAGCGTCAGACCAAGGTCGCCCACGCTTAAGGTTGACGTCATCATGGGCAGCGCGTTCGGATAAAGTGTGCTGCACGCGACCAATACCACTGATCCAGGGACGATGACACCAACGTATTCATATGCGTCAAATTTCATGATGCTCGCTTTGTGTTCAATCGCTCAATCCTCTTGTTGGTCCGGGTAGGGCAATGCGGTCGCTGCAACCCACCCTCTATTGTGCGGCGAATTGGATCCTATGCAGAGGTCTCCGTGTTCGCTGGATACCGTACGGCTACCAGCACCCCGATGATAACAAGCTCGGACCACCGCTTTCCTCGGATGATCCGTATCTTCCGCCGATGCGCTAATGGCGGCCGTAAAGCTTGGTTCGCCGGGCGCAAACAATAGCCGCCGGCCGAGCCAACGATCTAATAGCGCAGTCGACACATTACGACGTGATCCGTGATGCGGTACTTGAAATACATCCAAACCCGGCAGGGCGACACCTGCCGCTTCCAAGTAGTTGGCCGCCTCCGTTAACCCTGAGCGTCCAGCATCGGCGGTAAGGAGTATGCGCTTCTCATCAATATACGCATATTGCACCACGCTCATTTCATTCTCTGCACTCGTTTCCTCGTCCGAAAATCGCTCATCACCCCATTTGGCGGCAACGAATTCTACTGCCGCACGTAAGAGGCCGAGTAGGCCTTCGGTTATTTCTAAATTCTCACGTTCCAAGCGGCTTAGTTCCGGGGTGCGCTCCGAGTCGACGACCATATCCAGAAACCGCGCTTTGGTGGGTGCCAGGACATAAAAAGCGCCAATTCGAGCACCTTGAAATGGCTCGTAGATTGGTGTGCCTGTTTCAAAGGCCAGTTGCTCCAACACATCAAGATTTGGGTATAGCTCTCTCAGCCGTTGTTCTAGGTTAGCAACGTACTGAAATCGCGCGAATCGATGAATTAACTCATTCGCGTACAACCACGGCCGCAACATCCAGAGCGCACCGATCGTGTACTCGTCAAATAGGGATCGCAGGCCGCCGGCATGGTCGCCGTCCGGATGCGTCGCGACAACATGATCAATATGGGTTGGGTGGCCGTAGTATCTATTAATGTGCTCGATCAGTTTGTCGCCGGTGGCTTGAAATCCGCCGTCGACAACATGAATACGAGAAACTTCGTTAATCCGGTAGCGAAGCGGTATTGCATCACCGCTTCGTTTAGACTCAACGTTTAGAAAATCGATTTCGTAGTAGTCACTCAAACCGAATCGTTCAATCAGTCAGAATCACGCTAAGGGACCCGGCTAATCAATATCTCCAGAGGACTGTGCCGGCCATCATGATGCCTAGAAATCCGCGGCGTTAGTGTGCAGGTTACGACGCTGTATGTGGCTGTGGATTTCTAGGCGGCTTGCTTGCGTGCAAACGAAATCCGTGGCGTCTTACCCGCCTTCGCCGCCATTTTCACGAGGTATTCGATGGAAAAGCCACTCACCTTCCCGCCGATGATTTTGCTGATCTTCGGTTGCGGCACATCAAAATACGCGGCCGCCTTCGTCTGCGTAAGCTTTTTTCGCCTAATAAACTTCTCAATCTCGACCGCCAAATCGACCCGCATTGCCAATGCCACAGCCTCCTCGTCGGAAAAGCCAAGATCCTTGAAAACGTTGCCCTTAGTAACCTTTCTCTGCATAACGTGTACACCCTTTCTATCTATCACTTTCTATCGCTTTCTCACTTTCTATAAAATGCCTTTAATCGCTCCTTAGCGGTATTGATATCAATCTTCGCCGTTGTCCTACTCTTTTTGATGAAACAGTGCAGCACCACGATATCGGCACCCTGGGTGATCGGCTGGATCAGGTACGGCGTCGCGATGGTGTTGTCGACGATCAACGGCACGCCGTTGTCGTGGGCGACACCGGCAATCCCCGGGGTGTCGAGGATGTCG
>JADFKA010000006.1 GCA_022565135.1 Pseudomonadota bacterium | reverse complement strand
ATTCGTTGTGCGCCGAACTTAAGTGACTGCCCGATGTTCTCGAATTAACGGCGGAGACCGACAGGGGTGAGATTATGGGCGTTCGTCACAAGGAATTGCCGCTGGAGGGCGTGCAGTTTCATCCCGAAAGTGTGTTGACCCCGAAAGGCGAGCAACTGATGGCCAATTTCTTGCGTATGACGACATCATGAGCAACGAATTCAGCACCATGCTCGACGGGCTTCTCGACGGCAATTCGCTGACCGAAGGTCAGGCCCACAAGCTCATGCATGAGCTTGCCGGTGGCGCCATGCCAGCCGCTTTGGCCGGCGCATTGCTCGCCGGCTTGCGAGCCAAAGGCGAGACGGCCGACGAAATTCGGGGTTTTGCGACCGCGATGCGCGAGCTGGCCGTGCACCCGAAAATCCCCGCAGGTGCGCCCACCGTTGATACCGTGGGCACTGGCGGTGATGGCTCGGGCAGTCTCAATCTATCGACCGGCACGGGACTGTTGGCCGCCGCGGCTGGGGCGCGAGTCGTCAAACATGGCAACCGCTCAGTATCGAGCCGCTCTGGTAGTGCCGACATGCTCGAATGTCTGGGCATGCCGTTACCTCTGCACGAAGCTGAGGCAGTCAGTTGTCTCGAGGCAACAAATTTCACATTTTTATTCGCACCCGCTTATCACCCGGCGATGAAAGCTGTTGTGCCTGTGCGTAGTGCAATGTCCGTGCGCACAGTCTTTAATATGCTTGGCCCGCTGACGAATCCGGCGGCGCCGCCGTTCCAGTTGATTGGTGCCTGGAGTCACGATGCGGCGAGGCTTATGGCCGAGGCGTTGTCGGGGATGCCGATCGAGAGAGCGTTTGTGGTCCACGGCACACCGGGCTGGGACGAGGCGACACCGATTGGCGATTTCGCCCTGTTCGATGTCGTTCCCGGCAAAGTGACCGAAACGGTGCGCACGCCGGAAGAATACGGATTGCAACGTTGTGCACCTGCAGACCTGGCCGGTGGTGATGCCCAACACAATGCGGACGAACTGATTCGTGTCTTCAATGGCGAGGACAAGGGTGCGCATCGAGATGCGTTGCTGATGGGTACGTCGCTGGTACTCGAGGTGCTCGGGAGCGCACGAGATCCTAAACAAGGTGTAGCAGCCGCTGCCGCCGCGCTCGACAATGGTGATGCATCGTTGCTTCTTGAACGCATGCGACAGCAGTTCGCCAGCCAATGAGTGATTTTCTGCAAACAATGGCAGCGTTGAGCGCACAAAGAGCAGCGGCTGCAGTATCGGTAATGCGAGGCGCAGGCGCCGATAAGGCTGCCGTGCCGCTCAGGCTTGGCAGCTTTGACGTCATCGCAGAAATCAAAGACCGTTCGCCATCTGCAGGTGACCTGACGTCGGCGGACAGCAATCGCAAACAACAGGCGGCACGCTATGTCGCCGGTGGCGCGGCGGCGATATCGGTGCTGACCGAGCCAAGCCGCTTTGCAGGGGCGCTCAAACACCTCGAAGAGGTCGCAGGCGCCGTGCCCGATACTCCAGTCATGTGCAAGGATTTTCTGGTCGAGCCGGTGCAGATTGTGGAAGCGCGTAACGCCGGAGCAAGTGGAGTATTGCTCATCGTAACGATGCTCTCCGACGATAAGCTCGGCGACATGCTGAAATGTGCCTACGAGCACGGCATGTTCGTGCTTCTTGAATCTTTCGATCACGATGATCTGGCGCGTACCACGAAACTTCTCGACCATGCAGTCCACCAGGAAAAGGCAGATAAGGGGCAATTACTCGTCGGCATCAATTCGCGCAACCTGCGCACTCTCGAGGTCGATCAAGATCGTCTCGAAGAATTGTCTTCCGTATTACCGACGGCACGATGTGTCGCCGAGAGCGGACTGCAAAGCGCCGATGACGCAGCTGCTGCCGCTGCGCTGGGATATCGGCTGGCGCTGGTCGGCACGGCATTGATGCGCAGCGACGATCCGACGGCACTTGTGGCCGAGATGCGCTGCGCCGGTCGCAGCAGGTTTGCGGCATGACTGTGTTCGTAAAAATCTGCGGGTTACGCGATGCAGCTGACGTGGCGGCAGCTGTCGAGGCTGGTGCCAATGCTGTGGGCTTCGTGTTTGCGGATTCCGTGCGCAGGGTTACGCCACAGCAGGCAAGAGCAGCTGCATTGGAGCTGCCGAAGGAGGTACAACGCGTGGCTGTGATGCGTCATCCATCGAATGATCAATGTCGCATGGTTCTCGACGAGTTTGAGCCTGATGTAGTGCAAGCCGATGCAGAGGATTTTGCAGAACTGGATATTCCCGACAGTATTGGGCGCTGGCCGGTGATTCGCGAGGGCAGTGCCGATACGGATTTGCCGGAGGTGTTCCTTTATGAAGGCAGTAACAGTGGCCGTGGCGAAACAGTGGATTGGGCCAGCGCTGCGAGCATTGCGGGGCGCGGATGCATGATACTTGCCGGTGGGCTGGACCCCATGAACGTTGCGACAGCGATTCGAACAATCCGGCCCTGGGGAGTAGATGTATCCAGCGGCGTCGAATCGAGTCGCGGCCGCAAAGACCATGAGTTAATAAAACGGTTTGTCAGAGCAGTTCGCGCTGCAGAGAAGGAATTATGAAGTCGTTGTTGCAGGCGGATGAGGCGCAGGCGCTTCTCGACGCATCCATACGCGGAGAGCTGCCGGACGAGCGCGGTCGCTTTGGGCCGTTCGGCGGGCGCTACGTGCCGGAAACACTCGTGCCGGCATTTGAACGCCTCGAGGCAGGCGTGCGCGAGTACTTGCACGACGCCGGGTTTCAGCAGGACTTGCAAAGAGAATTGCGTGAATGGGTTGGTCGACCGACCGCGCTGACGTATGCGCCGCGATTGAGCGAAAAATGGGGAACCGAGGTCTGGCTCAAGCGCGAAGACCTGGCGCATACGGGTGCACACAAGATCAATAATGCGATCGGTCAGGCTTTGCTCGCCAAGCGCCTTGGCGCGCAGCGTGTCATCGCGGAGACAGGTGCGGGACAGCATGGCGTTGCGTCGGCTGCGGCATGCGCTCGCGTCGGACTACCATGCTGCGTGTATATGGGTACCGTGGACATGGAGCGACAAGCGCCGAATGTAGTTCGCATGGAACGCCTGGGTGCCGAGGTCGTTGCCGTGGAATCCGGCGACAAAACCTTACGCGCGGCCATTGATGAGGCGATGCGAAAGTGGGTTACCGATCCTTCCGGCATCTACTACCTGCTCGGCTCCGCCGTTGGTGCGCATCCCTATCCGTATCTGGTACGCGAACTGCAGTCGGTAATCGGCAAAGAAGCCCGGCAACAGATGATCGATCAGGCGGGTGGATTGCCCGATGTGGCGTTCGCCTGCGTCGGTGGTGGCTCGAATTCGATCGGTCTCTTCTATCCGCTGCTCGGTGACGACATCGAGTTGATCGGTGTAGAGGCCGGAGGTACCGGCGACGGGCTGGGTCAAAATGCGGCAACGCTTGCAACCGGCACGCCCGGCGTGTTGCAAGGTTCATACACCATAATTTTGCAAGACGATGACGGTCAGGTGCAGGAAACACATTCGATCTCGGCCGGCCTCGACTATTCAGGCGTTGGACCCGAACATGCGCTGCTGCAGGCAACGGGCCGGGTGACTTATATCTCAGCAAGCGATGACGAGGCGCTTGCGGCGCTTGCGGAGCTTTGTGAAGCGGAGGGCATATTGACCGCACTCGAGACGGCACATGCTTACGCCGCGGCGCGAGAATGGTCGAAGGACAATCCAGGCAAGCGCATTTTGATCGGTAATTCGGGACGCGGCGACAAGGATATGCCAACACTGACACAGTACCCGCCGAGGATCCGTACCGATGCTCGCGCATGAACGAATTAGCGCGGCGATCAGGGCTGCCAACGACGATGGGCGGACCGCGCTCGTGCCGTTTATAACGGCCGGATATCCTGAGCCCGGAGCTTTCATTAACACGCTGACAGCAATTGCCGAAGTCGGCGACGTAGTGGAAATCGGCATTCCATTTTCGGACCCGATGGCCGACGGCATGACAATTCAACGCTCAAGTTTTGTCGCATTGCAAAAAGGTGTCAGCCTGAAATGGATTTTCGATGAACTCGACAATGCTGGCGGCACGATCGATGCGCCGCTCGTGATGATGTCCTATTTGAACCCGCTGCTCGCGTTCGGTTTTGACCGATTAGCGGAACGCGCGCTCGCGACGGGCGTGTGTGGATTCATAGTTCCTGATCTGCCGTTTGAGGAAAGCAATGAGTTGCGAGCCGCATTGGACCAGCAAGGCCTCGGACTGATACAACTTGTGACGCCGGCGACGCCCAATGGGCGACTGAAGAAACTTTGTGCCGCCTCGCGTGGTTTCGTGTATGCCGTAACGATTACGGGCATAACGGGTGGCGACACAGGTTTGCCCGATGATCTTGCGAATTATCTCGACATGGTGGTGGCGGCATCGGAACTGCCGGTCTGTGCAGGCTTTGGCATTCGCGAAGCTGGTGACGTTACCAATGTTGGTAAGCATGCGGATGGTGCCATTGTTGGTTCCGCTCTCGTCGAGGTCCTGGAGCAGAACGGTGATCCGGCCGCGTACCTGGTGTCGCTACGAAAATAATGAAAAAAATAGCGTCTTCCGAATCGCTGATCACGATCAATCACTACAAGAACATTCTTGAGAGCGAGGACATCATCTGCGAGATTCGCAACGAGCACCTCGGCAGCATTGTTGGAGAAATGCCCTTCGTCGAAGTCTGGCCGGAGCTCTGGGTAAAGCATGACCTCGACGCCGATCGCGCGAAGCAACTGTTAGACGAAGCGAATTCAAATGAATATCAGGGGCCTTCGTGGCAGTGTCGACGTTGTGGTGAGGACAACGAAGGCCAGTTCGCCGCCTGCTGGAATTGCGGGGCAAACCTGTAAGAGCCCACCATGCCTGGCGATGGCCGAACGACGCAACACCGCGCACGGCATATTCTTCTCCCTCATGTCTCGATCCCGCTTGACGGGAGCTCGCTGCGCTGCGCTTTACTTCGGTCGAAGAACATCCCGCCCTCGGCGCTGCTCCTTAATTTGGGCAAGGCAGGATCCTCCCGCCGACCTGACGAAGATCGGCGGGTGGCCACGATACGGTGGTTCGTCGACCGTCGGCGGGCTCCTACAGCTGGATTCCTACGGCATGCCTCTGGCCAGTAGCTTTGTGCCGGCGATTTCGGAGCGAAGAATTGCAGCAACTTTGTCGGACTGCATCGGCCGGCTGATCAGGAAGCCCTGCACAAGATCACAGTTACAGCTGCGCAGAAACTCGAGTTGTGTCAGCGTTTCGACGCCTTCGGCTGCCACTTCGATATCGAGCCCCTGTGCCATTGCGATGGCGGCACGAATGATTCGCTGATGGCTGGTGTTCTCCTCGACATCGGCGATCAGCGATTGATCCAGCACGAAGGTATCGATAAAGCCAGTGTCGAGCGACTCGAATGAGACGTCGTGGGTGCCGAATTTACTTAATGATATGCGAACGCCAAGCTTGCGCAATCCATGCAGGGTTTTGAGTTCGGTCGTGCGTTTGCGGACGATATCGCCATCGCCGATCTCGAGCTCGATACAGCCCGGATCGATCGCCGTATTTTCCAACGACTCGGCAACGGCGTCGATGAGGCGCTCGTGCATCAGTTGCTGTGGCGACAGGTTGATCGTGACTGACAGGTCGGGTAGTTCGAACTGTCGCTGCCAGGCAGCAAGTTGTCGGCACGCCGTTGCGATAATCCATTCTCCTGCGGAATGAATCAGGCCGCTGCTCTCGAGAATTGGGAGGAATCGTGGCGGCGCAAGCAGGCCGAATCGAGGGTGCTGCCAGCGCAGTAATGCTTCGAATCCTATCAGGCGGCCTGTCGGCAGATCGATGCGCGGCTGATAATGTAATATAAATTCGTTGCGAACGAGTGCATGACGCAAGCCGATCTCGAGTTCCTCGCGTTGCGCGAGTTTCTTGTTAAGAGCGTCCGAGTAGTACTGGAACCTGCCACCGCCACGCTTCTTTGCCTCGACCATGGCCAGGTCGGCGGCCTTTATCAGGAACTCAGCTGTGTCACCCGATTCGGGATATACACTGATGCCGATGCTTGGCGTCGCGTAGACTTCACTGTCGCCGATTTCGTATTTTTCGGATAGAACAAGTAGCAATTTTTGCGCAGCGGCAGCAGCATTTCGCGATTCGCCGAAATCCTCGAGGCAAACGACGAACTCATCGCCACCCCAGCGTCCGGATGCATCTCCAATGCGCAGGTTTTTGCGTAGGCGCCCCGCGACCTGTTTCAGCAAGGAATCGCCGACGTCGTGACCAAGGGTATCGTTGATCGATTTGAAGCGATCAAGATCGATGAAGAGTACGGCGAGGGGCGCCGACTTGCGTTGGCTGCGGCCAATAGCTCGTGCGAGTTGGTCGGCAAACAGGCTACGGTTTGGCAGGCCGGTTAGTTCGTCAAATTGTGCGAGTTTCTGCAGTTCGCGGGTCTTTCTGGTTATGTCGGTAATATCACGAAACGTGATAACTCCGCCGATCAATTCGTGCTTGCCGTCGTAGAGCCCCTGGCCATTGATTGACAATATTGTGTCTGGCTGTTCGGGCATTCGATATATCGCGATCTGGCTGGCATACTTTTCGCCGTTACGTGCCCTGACAAGTGGCAGATCTGCAGAATTTCGATAGTTGTCGCCGTTGCCATCAATGCAACAAAAAGTCTGCTCCCAGTCTGTATCCGGTTGCATTCGTGGTCGGAGCCCGAGCAGTGTGCGTGCCGCAGGATTTATGTCGAGGACATGTCCAGTGCCGTCAACTACGATGACGCCGTCATTAATGTTTTTTAGGATCGATAATACGGTTACGTCAGTGTCCGACAATCGTTTCTGCAGTCGGTGACGTTGCACGGCATGGTCAAATATAGCGTCCTGTCCGCCAACAGAAACATCATCAATACAAATGTACGCTTGCGCGCCGGAGCGAAGGGCCGCGATTCCGCGATGTTCGCGAGCCTTGGTCGTTAGTGCGATGACGGGATGTCTGTCGAACGAACCGATAAGCTCAGCAAATGATTGCCCGGATCGGGCGATTGCCGGACCAGCTTCGAGCAGCACCAGGTCAATGATAGACGGTGCGTCGACCGGTACTTTCAAAGATGTTGAACGCGTCAGCAGAGCACAGCAGGGCAGGGTTTCAAGTTCGCCAAGATACTCGGCAGCAAATTCGCCGCGACCAAGATAGAGAATGGAGTGCCCTGCCATAAATTATTTTCGTTCTTCCGGTGGCTGTGGTGGCCGGTAGGCCAGACGCATAATAGCAGAATCACAGGAAACACAGGCCCTTAAGCACCGTTTTCACTGTCTTGAGGGCCTTTTCAAACCATTCCGGACAGGGGGGCATCCAAATAACACAAGCAGCGGAGAGGTGGCCATTGGAAGCGCTTTTGACGGTACCGTTGAGCGACTATAGTCCTCAGATGGTGTCCTTGAACAAACCTGGATTGACGGACGAGGCAGACTGGATTGCCCGTGCGCAACGGTCGGATGCGAAGGCATTCGAAGCTCTGTATCGGCTGCATGTCGACAGGGTCTACGGCCTCTGCTTGCGCATGACAGGCAACGTCAGT
Organism: Pseudomonadota bacterium; assembly: GCA_022565135.1. Lineage (GTDB taxonomy): Bacteria > Pseudomonadota > Gammaproteobacteria > Steroidobacterales > Woeseiaceae > UBA1847. Next base: position 8,843 of record JADFKA010000006.1, on the reverse strand, counting down.
GAGGCAGAGGACTGTACTCAAGAAGCGTTTATTCAGGCGTGGAACAAACTCGAGCTGTTTCGCGGCGACAGTGCGTTCGGCACCTGGTTGCACCGCATCGCCGTTAACTCGGTACTTGGACGGATGCGCAAATCCAAGCGGGAGCAGGATCGTATCCAGGTTGCTGCTGAGACGATTTTATCTCCGTTGCCGGCAGCGGATACCGGAGAATTGCAGGACCTGGCAGATGCGATTGACAGGTTACCGGCAGGAGCAAGACACGTATTTGTGCTGCATGCCGTTTACGGCTACAGCCACGAGGAAACAGGCAACATGCTCGACATTGCAGCTGGAACGAGCAAGGCGCAATTGCACAGAGCGCGTCGACTATTGGCACAACAGCTGCAAGAGCAAGGATTCGAGGTATGAACGAGAAACTTGATGATGCATTGATGACGGCGGCGAGCAAGCTGTCGACCGAGATCAGCCCGGAACGTGACTTGTGGCCTGAAATTGCTAGTGCCATCAACAGGCCACAGCGTTCCCGGTGGATGCCAATGCTCGCGCAGGCTGCGGCCGTTGTGTTGCTGGTTGGTGCGTCATCAATGGTGACTTACCTGGTTGTCAAGAATGACCAGGCTATCAACGAATATGAGCCGTCTTTTCAGGTCACGATAACTCCTGACCTTTTGTTTGAACAGGCAACGTACGGCAATCTTGGCGAGGATTATAAGCAAGCGTATGGGGTCGTTACTTCGCGGTTGGAGCGTGAGCTCGAAAAACTCTCGCCCGAGGCTCGAGCAGACGTCGAGAGAAACCTGGTCGTGATTCGCCAGGCAATGGGAGACATTAACCAGGCTCTTGTAAAAGAACCCGATAATGCTTTGTTGCAGGAGCTTCTCGCAGAAGCATACCGTGAAGAGCTGGTATTGATGAACAGAGTTGGTAATCTGACGCGGCGTCTGATGTCGCGGCAGGACATTTAGAGCGCGGTTACCTTACCGTGCGATTGAGGACAGCTAAGATGAAGAATAGAATTTCGATCCTGATACTTGGCGCGCTGCTGGGTTCGCTGGTGCTTGCGGAAGACGTCAATGAGACGATGGATGCGGCCGCGGATGGCTATGTCGATATCTACAACACCTCAGGTTCCATCGAGGTAATCGGCTGGTCGCGAAACAGTGTTCAGGTGACCGGAACACTCGGCGATGATGTTGATGAGCTTATCTTCGAGCGCGATGGCGAGGACATCCTGATCAAGGTCAAAGCTCGGCGCAGGCACGGCTGGCATAACGACATCTCAAGCGATCTGGTCATACGCGTGCCGCAAGACAGTTCGATCGAGGTCTCTGGAGTAAGCGCCGACATCGAAGTCGATAAAGTGCGAGGTGAACAATCTCTGTCTACTGTTAGCGGTGATATCGAGGCGACTGCCGTTGCAGCGGACGTCGAAGCGGAATCGGTAAGCGGCGATATTGAACTATCTGGTAAAGGTAAAAATTCAGAGACGCAGGCCGCGACCGTATCCGGTGACATCACATTGTCACGCCTTGCGGGAAGCGTTGAAGTAGAGTCTGTCAGTGGCGACCTCGTCGTTGTCAAGGGATCGTTCGACCGCGCCTATTTTGAGTCGGTCAACGGTGACCTCACGTTCGAGTCAGCATTGCGCTCTGGCGGAAAGCTGGCAATGGAATCGATCAATGGCACCGTTGAGGTCGAGTTTACTAATAAAGTGTCGGCCCGGTTCGACATTGAGACGTTCAATGGCAGCATCAAGGTCTGTTTTGGCCCGAAGCCGCAGCGGACGAGCCGTTACTCACCAGGGCTGGAACTCAGCTTCACCGAAGGGGATGGCGACAGTCGTGTCATTATCGAGACCCTGAACGGCAGCGTGCATATTTGCAGCAAGTAGTCTGACCCTACAATTTGTTACCCTTGACGGCCCGCAGACCGGAAACCGAGCAATGGGCCGCCTAATCAAAGTCCTCCTTTATTTTGTTGCCGGGATTGCGGCACTGCTCATTATCGTCTCAATCAGCTTTTTTCTGCTATTCGACCCCAACGACTTTCGCGACAATATCGCGACTGCAGTGAAACGGACTACGGGGCGCGAACTGCTGATCGAAGGCGATCTCGAGGTCAGCTTGTTTCCGTGGCTGGCCATAGAGCTTGGCAAGACAAGTCTCGGTAACACGGCAGGATTTGGTGACGCGCCGTTCGCGAGCTTTACGAATGCGCGCCTGAGCATTCGCTTGTTACCGTTGTTGCTGCGCCGCGAGATTTCCATCGGCACTGCCGAGCTCGAGACTTTGCATCTCAACCTGGCCGTAGATCGCAACGGTCGCAGCAACTGGCAGGACTTCATCGACGCCAGCGAGGCGGCGCCAGCCGATGCAGGTGCAGATAATGATGACTCGTCTGCCGCTCTCGATATCGACAGCATTGCGATTCGCAATGCGTCGATTCATTACTACGATGCGCCGTCTGGTGAAACGTACAGACTGACGAGTGTCAACATGACATCGGGCCGCGTTTTATCCGGCGAGCCGGTGCCGCTGTCTGTATCTTTCGACTTCGAACTGCAGCCGGACGATATTTTCGGCGCTCTTGAGATTGAAACCAGGTTAACGTTCGATGCAGATACCGGTACGGTTGGTTTTGACGAGTTGTCAGTCGAGGGACTAATTGAAGGTATCGCCGAGGTGCCGACGACGCTGCAGTTTTCGACACCGAGTCTTGTGGCAAATACCAAAGATGAGATCATTACGCTCGCTGCGGTGCGGATGTCCGTGCTGGGTGTTGGTATATCGGCGATCGTCGAGCCATTTTCATACGCAGACAGCCCGGCCCCCGTTGCGACGATCCAGGTCGATGCGTTTTCGCCTCGCAGCCTGATGCGGCGCCTGAACATTGAGGTGCCCGAAACGGCGGACCCGAGCGCGCTTGGTAAAGTCATCATCGATGCAGATGTGCGCGTATCGGCAAGTGCTATCGCGCTGACCAATATTGAACTGATTCTCGATGAGACGACCTTCATCGGCGAGCTGTCCGTGCCCCGTCAAGCATCAGGTGCGTATCGGTTCGATTTGGCGGCTGACACAATCAACCTGAACCGCTACATGGCACCCGCGAGTGCGACGACGGCAGTTACCGGTGCGGATGAGATGCCCGTGGAGATTCCATCCGACCTGATTCGTCCGATCAACGCGCGCGGCAGCTTAACGGTCAGCGAAGCTCTCGTCGGAGCGATGATTTTTGAGAATGTGGATCTTGGTTTGAATATCGCCGGCGGCAAGCTGCGTATCCATCCTATAACCGCGACGTTTTTCGAGGGTACTTACAATGGCGATGTGCGGATCGATGCCTCTGGCAATACGCCGGTCATATCGGTCAATGAACGAATCAGTGGGGTCAAACTCGGTTCCCTGGCGGTCGCGATGTTTGGGCAGGAAAATGTGACGGGCACGATCAACGGCACATTTAAACTAAGCGGGCGCGGCGCCGACCTGGGCGCGATTCAACGCAGCCTCGCCGGCCGTATGTCGTTCGAGCTTCTGGATGGCGCTTTTGAGGGGACTGACGTCTGGTATGAGCTGCGTCGGGCGCGTGCGGCGTTCAAGCGACAGCCGGAACCTGACCCCGTGCTGCCGGCTCGAACCCAGTTCAGTACGGTAAAGGCATCGGGCCCGGTGAGCGAAGGCGTGTTTAAAAACAATGATTTGCTGGTCGAGTTGCCGTTTATGCAGTTAACGGGTCAGGGCACTGTCGACTTTGCCGCGGCGACAATCGACTATCGAATGAGCGCACGTGTACTTGAGAAACCGGAGTTCGTGCAGGACGCCACTGTCGAAGAACTCGACGAATTTAGCGGAGCTGTAATACCTTTGCGCATAACAGGCTCACTGAGTGCGCCGTCGATCAGGCCGGACATCGAAGCGATGCTCAAGCAGCGCGTCAAGGAGGATATCAAGAATCGACTCATAGACAAATTATTTGGTAGTCGGGACAAGGAAACCACCGGGAACGATGTCAAAGAGCCGCAAAAGGAAAAAGATATCGAGGAACAACTGAAAGATTCCTTACGAGATCTTTTCAAACTCTAACGACATGCATAAACCTTGCTTATGTCTGCTGCTGTTCTCATTTTCGGCCGGAGCCGCCGAGATGCGCAGCATTGAAGTCGACCTCGTCGATGACCGCTATGTCATGCATTCCGAGGTGTGGTTTGCTGTCGGCATAGAGTCATTGTATGCGGTGTTCTTGGATTGGGACGTATCAACACGGTTTTCCAGTGCGATCATCGAATCGCGCGAAATAGAGCCCGATGCCAGCGGCCGGCAGCGGTTCTATACGCGCAACCGTGGCTGTGTATTGTTCTTCTGCATGTCGTTCGAGCGCAGCGGTTATATCGAGCACGATCCCTTTAAGTTCATCCGAGCGACAGCCAACCCCGCGATCAGCGATTTTCACTTAAGCGAAGAGACGTGGAAATTTCGCACGGAAGGATTGGGTACGATAGTGATTTATGATCTTGAATTCGAGCCGAAATTCTGGGTTCCGCCTGTCATCGGTCCTTATCTCATCAAGCGAAAACTGCGCCGTGACGGTGGCGGGGCGATTGATCGTATCGAGGCAATCGCGCAGGAATGGCAGCAATGAGTAATTTCGCGGACAGGGTGTTGCAGTGGTACGACGAGCACGGCCGCAAGGACCTGCCGTGGCAACAGACACTGGACGCATATCGAGTCTGGGTATCGGAAATCATGCTGCAGCAGACCCAGGTGCGCACCGTTGTCCCGTACTACAAACGGTTTCTGCAAAACTTTCCGGACAGCAACAGTCTGGCGAATGCGGCTTTGGACGATGTCCTGCGTCAGTGGTCGGGTCTCGGCTATTACGCGCGCGCTCGAAACCTGCACAAAGCGGCGCAGGCGGTGCGTGACGAACACGGTGGCATATTTCCCGATCAGTTCGAGATGGTAGTGGCACTACCCGGTATCGGCCGGTCTACCGCTGGCGCAATCTTGTCGCTGGCGCTCGGTCAGCGTCACGCCATTCTCGATGGCAACGTCAAGCGCGTCTTGGCTCGACATGGCGCGATCGCAGGCTGGCCCGGCAATACCACTGTGGCGAAGCGGCTTTGGGATGTCGCGGAACGAAACACGCCGGACGATCGTGTTGCGGCGTACACACAGGCCATTATGGATCTCGGTGCCACGATCTGTCTGCGTGGCAGGCCGCTTTGCGATGAGTGTCCAGTACGCGCGGACTGCAGTGCACGCTTGCGTGATGCGATCAGCGAGTATCCGGGGGGGAAACCTAAAAAGGATAAGCCGCTCCGGAAAACGACGATGGTGCTCGCTGTCAGGAAAGATTCGATCTACCTTGAGCGACGACCGGCCGCAGGTATCTGGGGCGGATTATGGAGCCTGCCGGAGATGGACGATGACAGTGTGGAAGACTGGTGCCGCCGCAACCTGGATGACAGTCGCTGCGTTGTAGAGTCGTGGGACACGTTGCGGCACAGCTTCAGTCATTACGATCTCGATATCCGACCCATTATTGTGCGCATTAACGCCTCGTCGCGTAGAGTAGCCGACACTGGGGACGTAATTTGGTATTGCATGGAAGAAGAACCGCCGGGCGGCATCGCTGCGCCGGTGCGAAAGCTGATCGATCAATTGAGAGCGGAACAACATGTCACGAACAGTTAACTGCGTCCTCATGGGCGAGGAGGCCGAGGGCCTCGACTATGCACCGTATCCAGGCGACCTGGGTCAGCGCATTTATGACAATGTCTCAAAGCAGGCATGGCAACGCTGGGTCGAGCACCAGAAGATGTTGATTAACGAATATCGATTGACGCCGATCGAACCCGAAGCACGCAGTTTTCTCGAAAAGGAAATGGAAAAGTATTTCTTCGGTGAAGGCTCGGCCGCACCGAAGGAGTATGTCCCCCCAGAGTCGTAGGAGCAACGACGATGACAAACGCTAAGGAGAACAGCTCGAAAAAGAATAAGGCAATAAGAAACCGGGACGGGGCGCAACCGGCGGCCGCCCCTGAAAAATGCCGCAAGATTAGAAACAAGGTTTACAAAAAGGAGCTGTATCGCCTGCAGCTCGAGCTGGTCAAGCTGCAACGCTGGGTTGTCCACGAGGGGCTCAGAGTGGTTGTGATATTCGAGGGCCGGGATGCCGCTGGCAAGGGCAGCGTCATCAAGCGGATCACTGAGCACCTCAGCCCACGCATCTGCCGTGTGGTTGCGCTGCCTGCCCCAACCGAGCGCGAGAAAACGCAGTGGTACTTCCAACGCTACGTTGCACACTTGCCTGCCGCGGGCGAAATCGTCCTGTTCGATCGGAGCTGGTACAACCGCGCCGGCGTCGAACGAGTGATGGGCTTTTGCACCGACGAGGAGTACCACGAGTTCCTTCGATCCTGCCCGGAGTTCGAGCGCATGCTGGTGCGCTCCGGCATCGCCCTTATCAAGTACTGGTTCTCCGTTTCCGACGAGGAGCAGGAGAAACGGTTCCAGGGCCGCATCGATATGCCTCACAAGCACTGGAAGCTCAGCCCCATGGATCTCGAGTCACGCCAGCGTTGGGTCGAGTACTCGCGCGCGAAAGATGAAAGCTTCGCGCACACCGACATTGAGCAGGCACCGTGGTTCGTGGTTAACGCAGACGTCAAAAAGCACGCCCGGCTCAACTGCATTCACCATCTGCTCAAGTCATTCGAGTACAAAGACCTCACGCCGCCCGCAATAGAGCTGCCCGAGCGCGATCCGGGAGCGAGCTACGTGCGCCCGCCGTTGTCGGATCAGACCTTTGTGCCCGAGGTATATCCTTAGGTGCGGTTTCGTCCTCAGGTTGTTTCGCGCAGGCAGCTTATGTAAATACCAAAGACGTTTTCACAATAAACGTTGTGACAACGACCACAGCAAATCTCGTCGTGGCGCGGATAATGTTGACCACTGGGGCTCAATCCCTACAGGTTTTTGGGTGCTTGCTGAATGATCAGTCTGCCAGATGGAATAGTCACGGTGCATCTCAATGGTGAGCGGTATCGTGGTGCCTACTACTTTCGGGGCGATGAGCTTGTGGTTACTGCCTATGGGCTGCAGGAGTCTTCGGCGAATATGGCCGTCCTGGAGGGCGAACGAGGCAAAGCAGCGCTCAACCTGGCCAAGCTGGTACTGATTGATATGGTCAGGATGGTTACGGGCCTGCCAACCCCGAACCCGGGGTTGGCATTGGCAGGGTCAACGACGCAGCTCTGCATTTGATAATGTTGGAGCCCGCTCCTACAGGTCAGATCCGCACACAATACTGGATGCTGAATAAATCGTCGGCGTCGGTCCAGACCTTCGCAACCTTGAATCCAGCGAGTTCAGCCATCGCCGTAAAGTCATCCAGCGTGTATTTGTGCGAGTACTCCGTCAGTACGCCCTCACCCGCGGTGATTGATATGATTTCCGGGCCGACGTTGACGATTTGGTCTCGTGAACTGATGAGGCGCATTTCGATTCGGCCTGCTTCCGGATTGTAACGTGCGTCATGGGTGAAGGCGTCCAGATCAAAATCAAAATCGTACTCCCGGTTGAGGTGCCGCAGCACGTTGAGATTGAATTCCGCAGTGACGCCGGCACTGTCATTGTAAGCTCGCTCTATGATATTCGGGTCTTTCTGCAAGTCGACACCGATGAGCATTGCGCCATCCATACCGGCGCCGTGGTGCATGACCTTCAGTAACTCAATCGCCGCGTCGTGCGTGAAGTTGCCGATCGTGGAGCCAGGAAAGTAAACGATATTGCGCAGCGGCATGACAGTGGGGCTGGGTAGCTCGAACGGCCGTGTAAAATCCGCGACGACCGGCAGAATCTCCAGGTCGGGAAATTCAGATCGCAACCGCCGCGCTGACTCGAGTAAGTGCTGCTCCGAAATGTCGACGGGAACATAGACGGCCTGATTGATCAGGTTCTTGAGCAAGACACGAGTCTTGCGACTGGAGCCGCTGCCAAACTCTATCAGGCTCGCTTGCGGCCCAACGAGCTCCGCGAACTCGCCGACGTTGGCGTGCATGATGTCAAGTTCGGTTTTGGTCAGGTAGTACTCCGGGAGCTGCGTTATTTTTTCGAAGAGCTGCGAGCCTCGCTCATCGTAAAAATATTTCGGAGAGATCATTTTCTCGGCTTGCAGTAAGCCTTCAATAATCTCGCGTAATGCGCCGTGGTTTGTCATCAGTGATCACATCTGTTGGTCTTTTACCGCAACGGTAATTCTGTCTTTTTCAGCACTGTTCGAATCGCTACACTCGAATTCACGCGTGCAACTCCGGGCAAGCGCGTCAGTGCTTCTTTATGCAGTCGTTCGAAATCGGCCATGTCCGACACGACCACGCGTAACAGGTAATCGAACTCACCCGTCATCAGGTAGCATTCCATGACCTCGGGAATGTTCCTGACGGCTTCTTCGAACGCGTCGAGCTCACTTTGTTCTTCGCGTTGCAGACCGATGTGAACAAAAATATTACCCGCTAGGCCGGCTTTTATCTGGCTGAGGAGAGCGGCGTATCGATCGATGAAACCGTCGTCCTCGAGCGCGCGCACGCGCCGCAGGCAGGCCGACTCCGACAGATTCACCAGTGCGGCTAGTTGCACATTGCTGATGCGGCCATCGCGCTGCAGGGCTTCCAGAATCAGCTTGTCAAAACGGTCAAGCGTCATAGCAGAATATTGCTCAAAAACATCATATAACCGAGGAAAATGCCACATTTATGACCATAAGTCATCAATAATGAACGAAAATGGCGTAAATACCGCGGTATCGTGTCAGATAGGTTGATCGGAAAGGAGCGACCTCAT
>JADFKA010000241.1 GCA_022565135.1 Pseudomonadota bacterium | reverse complement strand
GTGCAGGGACGAAGACGGAACCTGATGTGTCAACACGTCGACGGCATCGTGCGGGACGATCCTGAGATTGCTGAGATGCGCCTTTCGCGCTTCCATCAGGCAGTGACCGATGCCCGGTTCGTGCACTTCGATACCGATGAAATCGGTGGCCGGGTTCTCAAATGCCTGTTGCACGAGCGTCTCACCATTGCCGAATCCGACCTCGAGAGTGCGCGGTGCATCGCGGGCAAAGAGCGCCACGAGATCGATCGGCACGGGTGCAAAGTCCACGCCGAAAACCGGCCACAGCTCGGTAAGTGCACGGCGCTGTGCCGGCGTCAAGCGGCCGGTCCGGCGCACGAAGCTCCGAATGGTGCGGTATTTCGCCGTGCTTTCCGGGTCAGCCTGCATGGCCGCTATTGTAGACGCGCCATGACTGCTAGGCGCGTCGCGTTGTGGGCTCGCGAGAAGGGGTCGCCAACACCCCATCGAGTATTGTAATAGGCTTGCATGCAACAGTATCCTGTAGGATGTCATGAGGGGAATGCGGAGCACAAAATGGGTATTTCACTGAATTTCAAAGGGTTCAATGCATCGCTGAAGGGGCCGATGAGCGCGGTATTGGCGGTCTCACTGACCGTTGTTGCGCTTTCGCTACCCGTCTCGGCACTCGCGCAGCAAGACTCGGCGGGTGCGCTCCTGGAAGAGATCATCGTAACGGCTGCCTATCGCGCACAGGGCCTGCAGGATGTGCCGGTATCGGTGTCGGCGGTAACGGGCGACATGATCCTTGAAGCCGGTATCCAGAAGGCCGAGGACATCCAGTTTCTCGTCCCCAATTTTTCTCTGACCGAGACCGGAATCAGCACCAATACCTTCATTCGAGGCATCGGCTCAGGAATTAACCAGGGATTCGAACAGTCGGTGGGCACTTACATCGACGGAGTTTTCTTCGGTCGTGCGCAACAGATTCGTGCGCCATTTCTTGATCTCGAACGCGTCGAGGTGCTACGTGGCCCGCAGTCGATTTTGTTCGGCAAAAATTCCGTTGCTGGTGCGTTGAACATTACAACGGCGAAACCGACCGATTCCTTCGAAGGCAGGTTTCTCGCGTCGACCGAATTCGAAGATAGCGAGACGATCGTCGAAGGAATGCTTTCCGGTCCGTTTTCAGACAATGTCCGCGCCCGCCTGGCGGCCAGATCGCGCAACCTGGACGGCTACATGCAAAATGCGACGCTGGGACGTGACGAACCGAATCGCGAGGACTGGGTGGTCCGCGGCACACTCGAGTTCGATGTAACTCCCGAGCTGACCGCGACGATCAAGGCGGACATTGCTGAATTCGATGTCACCGGACGCCATATCGAAATCATCAACGAACAGCCGGCCGCTGCGGGGCCCTTCACAGGCCTGGAGTACAATCAGATTCTGTCGCTTGTCTTCGGTCAGGACGCCAGTGTTGCGAACGTCGTCCAGGACGACATTCGGTCTTCGAACGGCGACTTCAGCTTCAATGAATCTGCAAGCTATTCATTGACCCTCGACTGGTCGATCGGCGAGTACGAACTCAAGTCGATCAGCGCATTTTCGACCTTCGAATACGACGAGTTCTGCGACTGTGATTTCACGGGCGCGACTGTCTTCGGTGCGGCTTTGCAGGAGCAATACGACCAGTTTAACCAGGAGATTCGCCTGTCGTCGCCGTTGTGGGACAATTACGACTACATCGTCGGTGCTTACTATCAAACCAGCGACCACGACTTTTTCGATCAGATCATCGTGCCAATCGATTCCGTACTGGTACCAGCCATCAATGGCGCTTCACCGGGAGCCGGCGATCTCGTCGCGGGCACTCAGGCCGCCCGTACCGCGACCGTCGATGCTGACGTATTGTCGGCTTTTGCCCAGTTCAACTGGCACGCAAGCGACAGGTTCAGCGTTCAGCTCGGTGGGCGTATTACCAGTGACAAACGCGACGGTTTCAGGTCGCTGACCATTGAGGACGACAGTGGTAATCCCCTGCCGGCCCTGCAGGTCGGCGCGCCGATCGTTTATGCGGACGCATTTGGCATCACGTCGACCAACCTTGCGGCGCTGGGTCCGGCCGGCGCATTTTTCATAAGCACGCTTGGTGTGCTGCCGGTTTCGGGTACGCGCGACAAAACGAAATTTTCGTCCGAATTGAAAGGCGTCTGGAACATTAATGACGACACGATGCTCTACGCGAGTTGGTCCAATGGCTTCAAATCCGGCGGATTCGATTTCCGGGCGAATAATCGCGGGGTTTTCCCGGACATGGCAACCTCCTTCGAATTTGATGATGAGGAAGCGAGCAACTACGAGCTGGGCGGTAAGTTCAAATTTGCCGGCGGTGCAGCAGAATTGAACGTCGCCGCGTTTTTCACTGATTTCGAAGACCTGCAGATATCAATCTTCGACGGAACCCTGGGCTTCAATGTCGGTAACGCAGCTACCGCGGAAATCATGGGCCTCGAAGTCGACGGACGCTGGGCGGCGACCGACTACCTGACGATCTCCGGCGGCTTCGCCGTGACGGATTTCGAGTTTACGGATTTCAGGAACGGACAGTGTTATTTCGGTCAGACTCCGAATGTCGATCTCGATGGCGACGGTACAGACGAGCTCTGCGATTACACCGGCAATTCAAATCAGCTGGTGTCTGATTTCCAGGGCAATTTGTCCTTTGATTTCGCATTTCCGATCGCTGCCGACATGGAGCTAACGGCGTTGTTCGGCGTGTTCTATACGAGCGAATATGACGCGTCCGCGACATTTGATCCGGGGCTTGTCCAGGATGGGTATTCGAAGTTCAACGCCCGCTTCGGTTACGGCCCGGCATCGGGCAATTGGGAGATCGCGCTACTCGGGAAAAACCTGAGTGACGAAAAGGTACTGCAGTTTGGCGGCGACACGCCGCTGGCGGGCAGTACTTTTGGCGCGAAATCGAACTACGCGTTCTACAGTCGCGGCAGGACGCTCTCACTGCAAGGCATGTTCAGATTCTAGATATCTGACAGATCTTGTAGCCTACATGCAGAGTTTGGCGGCGTTTACAGCGCGCTGTCAGGCCCGCTATCCGCGCAGTAGTCACTGCCGGCACACGTCAGGTGACGAACGAACAGCAGCGTGCGCGCAATGCCCGCCCCGACGTCGTTCCACCAGTATCAACGAACGAAGGGGAAAACAGCACGTTCCGGGATTTTCGTGGGATATTCCTATGGAACAGCGGCCTCTTTTTATTCAGGTGGTGAAGAGTCCGGAAGAAACATGACCGGGCTTGATTTTTCGGGCCAGCGTGCCGCGCAGCTTTCATAAAAGTCCCGGCAGATCGCAAGGTCGAATGCCCGGTCACCCGTCAGCACCATAGTCGGACCAAGGCCCACCCGCTTGTTGGCGTAGTCAAAAAAACCGAGCACGATGGGTACGTTTGCTCTCTGCGCAATTCGATAAAAACCGGTTTTCCAGCACCGTGTTTTCGCACGCGTCCCTTCGGGGGCGA
>JADFKA010000240.1 GCA_022565135.1 Pseudomonadota bacterium | reverse complement strand
ACCCTAGCCTCCATTTTCTCTTCGTTATGCCCGGGTGGCGGAATCGGTAGACGCTACGGACTTAAAATCCGTTCCCCGCAAGGGGGTGCGAGTTCGAGTCTCGCCCCGGGCACCACATCGGTGCGCCTCATGGCCATGGATTACGTGCTAGCGAGCTGAGGTCATCGATCGCGAATTGGGTACGGCCGTCACATTCGAAACCTCGATTGGTTGGCATTTCTGCACATTAATCGGGTATTTTCTGGATTTGCGGCACGTTGACTGCCAAGAAGGACTCATCTGTTCGCGGAGTCCGGTCATGGCCACACTCGTACAGGGCAAAGTCGACTATCGATTGCTCAATCGCCTGAGCGATCTCGTTATCTGCAGCCGGTGTTTTCGTGTTGGAACGATTACGCCCGTACCCCAGGTTATTTCCTCCCGACATGCTTTGAAAAATGTGTGCTCGGCTTGCAGAACGGCGTCGCAACGCCCGACTGCCACAGGACGACATAATTTTCGGCACAAGGTCGCCAGCCTGTTAAGACTTCGCTCCTGATACCCTCGCGGCGACCATTTTTTGCCACGGCTTAGTTCGCCGCTGTCTCGTCGCGCCTCGCCCGTTCACGCTGGATGACATGGTACAAGGCCTTCGTGTAGCGATCCGCCTCGCTGCCTGAAAGATGTGACCACTCCGGCAACCAAAAGCCATGCAGTTCTTCATGGTCCATCCAGTGGACGCCGAGCGCACCGGATTGCTCGATCAGCACATCCCAGGTTTCCGCGCGCGGGTGATACATCGGCTCGCTGATCGCGTAATGGCCTTCCGAGGGATTGCGTACAAAGATTACCTCGATACCGCGTTCCTGAAGCAACTTCGTTGCAGCGACAGCTCGCTCAATCTGCTTGTCGCGGTTCTCGATTGCCCCCTTGAGCCACTCCTCGTCGCGTTCTTCGATCGGTGTGAAGCCGTCGGCCCAGACGCGCTTCGCCAGCTCACGATAGTCATCGTCTTGCTCGACCTTTTCCCAAAGTCGTGCGTTGCGGTCCCGGGAATAGCTCGCAAGTTTTCGCACCTCCAATTCAGTATCGACATCGTCACGCTCCGGCCACGCCTGCCGCTTCAGAACCGTAAAAAGACTGTAGTCGAAATGGTAGGAGGCCAGATACGGTTCTGCGAGCATGGAGATCTGCTGCCCAAGCCATTGTGAGGGAGATTCCTCGCCATAGCGTTTGTAGGCGGCATCGCGATACTCGAAGCCGCTGAAAAACAGGCCAGGCGAAACGCCGACGATCAAACTGCCGGAAAAGTCCGGATCGGCGGCCAGGTCCTCCATCAGCCACACCGGACTCGTGCCTTCCAGTGCGAGCTGTATTGGCCGGTCGCCGGACTCGCGCTCCCAAACATCGAGTTGTGTATCGAAAAAAACACGTGACGAGCCCGTAAAAACGGTTTTGTCACCCTCGCCGCGGTCGATCCGGCGACGCTCGATCGCCCAGAGACCTTCGCTATTACGGTACGAAGGAGTGGCGCCGAAATCCCGCCAATAGAATTCCCAGCCGCCCAACATCAGAACGGCCACCAGCAGCGCAATCAACGCTCCTGGACGAAGCGACTGTTCAGGCACAAGACGGTCGTATTTCTTCACGTCGACCTGCTCCTCAGAACTGGAAGTAGATGAAGGCATCGCTCCCTCCCTGGGTAATGACAATCAAGGTCAGCATGACGCCCCAGACCAGCCCGATGAGCCAGACCGGCAGGCGTCCGATCACCTCTGCGAGTTGCCGGTTGCGCATGCGCCAATGGACCGCGAGCATGATGCCGATCGTAATGACGGTTTGCAGAATAAAGACCGTCGTTAACACCTTCTCGCCATCGGTAACGAAGGTCAGCATCGTGATGATCATGCGCCATGCCATCGCGAAGTCGGCGGCGCGGAAAAACACCCAGGTAATGTTGACCAGGAAATAGGTTATGAGGGCCAGCAGTACCCGGACTAGCAGCTTGTTCCAGATGTCGCGATCACCAAAACGCGCCTGGAGCCAGCGCTCGGCCGCAAGGTACAGTCCATGCAGCCCGCCCCAGACCACGAAGGTCCAGCTGGCGCCATGCCACAGACCACCCAGTAACATCGTGGTCATGAGATTCGCGTAAGTCCGCAGGTTGCCTTTGCGATTGCCGCCGAGCGGGAAGTACAGATAGTCTCGCAGCCACGAAGACAAGGAAATATGCCAGCGGCGCCAGAAGTCCGAGAACCCGATGGCCGCATACGGAAACCGGAAATTGTCCGGCAGGCTGAATCCAAGCGTCAAAGCAACGCCGATCGCCGTGGTCGAATAACCGGCGAAGTCCGAGAAGATCTGGCCCGAAAAAGCCAGGGTCCCCAACCAGGCATCGAGTGGATGCAGCATTTCTGTTGCGCTGAACACTTCGTCGGCGACCGGCGCCAGGAGGCCATCGGCAACCACGATTTTCTGGAATAGGCCGATCGTCATCAATCCGAGGCCCCAGTACAGTTGACGCGGGGTCGCCACCTTCGGTTCCGCGAACTGCGGAATGAGGTGCGTGGGACGGACGATCGGTCCGGCAACGAGTTGCGGGAAAAATGTGACGAACAGGGCGAAATCGAGAAAGGACTTCGAAGGTTCGGCGCGCCGCAGATACACATCCAGCGAATACGCCATGGTCTGAAAAGTGTAGAAAGAAATACCGACGGGCAAAATTATGCTCCACTCGGGCGGCGTATAATCGATACCGGCCATCGTGGTCAGCGTGACAAAGTTTTCCAGCAGGAAGCCGCCGTACTTGAAATAACCGAGCAGACCGAGATTGACGGCAATAGTGGCGGCGAGCAGCATCCGCCGGCGGCTCTGCACTTGCTCGATGTGCATCTTTTTCGCAACATGCCAGTCGACGACTGTCGAAATCCAAAGAAGAATGACGAACGGCGGATTCCAGGCCGCGTAAAAAAGATAACTTGCGATCAACAGATTCGTTTTTTTCGTCGTCCAGGCAAGCGGTGCGTTATGCAGCGCAAGGACTAGCACGAAAAACACGACGAACGTCAGTGAATTGAAAAGCACTGCTTGTAGTTCCCCCCGCCGCAGCTGACGGTACAGGCCAGCTGCACCGTCCACGGCTTGTTGTTATTGCATGCCGCTCAACCGGCGACTATCTTGCAAGACAGTCGCATTACATGCAACGCAATTTTTCGTGCGTGCAGACCTTCGCAATTTCCCCTCCGGCGAGATGCACAAAATCTCCGCTAATGCGACAATAGCGCCCCACCAACGGCACTGGAATGCCGTGATTGATGACTGTCTCGAATAGCACGGACTGAAGTGCGATGGCAAAACTGTACTTTTATTACTCGTCGATGAATGCGGGCAAATCGACGGCATTGCTGCAATCGAGCTACAACTACAAAGAACGCGGCATGAACACGCTGGTGCTTGCACCAGATTTCGACGATCGGTTTGGCGTCGGCAAAGTGACATCAAGAATCGGCCTGGAAGCTGAAGCGACGCCATTCAAACCGGCAGACAATCTTTTC
>JADFKA010000239.1 GCA_022565135.1 Pseudomonadota bacterium | reverse complement strand
CGATTGACATACGAGGAACTGGCCGAATTCCGTCGTAACGCGGATGATAGCAACGCTGCAGGCACCTCCGACGCAGTGCACTAGGAAAGTTACGATGAACAGCAAGGAATTTGCACGGCGTCGCAGACAGCTAATGCACATGATCGGCGACGGCGGCATCGCGATATTACCCGCTGCACCCGTGCGTACGCGCAGCCGCGATATCGAATACCGATATCGTCAGGACAGCGACTTCTATTATCTAACCAGTTTTGCCGAGCCGGATGCTGTGGTTGTGCTGATACCAGGCAGGGACAATGGCGAGTACCTGATTTTTTGTCGCGAGCGTGACGCCAACAAGGAAATGTGGGACGGATCGCGCGCGGGTCCCGGTGGTGCGATCAACACTTACGACGCAGATGATGCTTTCCCGATAGACGACATCGACGACATTTTGCCCGGCATCATGGAGTCCTGTAATCGCGTGTACTACACGATGGGCGTTTATTCGGAGTTCGATGCGCGCATCGCTGACTGGGTAAATTCGTTGCGATCTCGGGAATCTTCAGGCGTCCATACGCCGCAGGAATTCGTGGCGCTCGATCACCTGTTGCACGACATGCGTTTGTTTAAAAGCCGAGCGGAAATATCTGCGCTGCGAAAATCCGCGAAGGTTGCTGTCAGCGCGCATACGCAAGCCATGCAGATGGTCCGTCCGGGATTGTACGAGTACGAAGTCGAGGCCGAATTCGTGCGCGAGTTTCGGCGCAATGACGCCTGCGTTTCCTACAATCCGATCGTCGGGTCCGGAGCCAACTCTTGTACTTTGCATTACGTCGACAATAACGCCTGTCTGGAAGACGGTGACTTGCTGCTGATCGATGCGGGTTGTGAACTCGATTATTACGCCTCCGACATTACGCGGACAATTCCAGTCAGTGGGCGATTCAGCCCGGAACAAAGGGCCGTATATGACATCGTGCTCGAAGCGCAGCTTGCTGCGATCGAGAAAACGGTTAAGGACAACCACTGGAACGAGCCGCATGATGCAGCTGTCAAGGTGATCACACGCGGCTTGAAGAAAATTGGCTTGCTCGACGGAACATTGTCGCGATTGATCAGAGACGGTGCGTACAAACAGTTCTTCATGCACCGCACCGGTCATTGGCTCGGCATGGATGTTCACGATGTAGGTGACTATAAAGTCGGTGATGGGTGGCGCCTGTTCGAGACGGGGATGGTGACGACGGTCGAGCCCGGTATCTACATTCCGGCGAGCCGCAAAGTGCCAGCACGTTGGCGCAACATTGGTATTCGTATCGAGGACGATGTCGCGGTCACGAACAGCGGTCCTGATGTGTTGAGCAAAGGGTTGGTCAAGGACCCTGATGAAATCGAATCGCTGATGCAGCATTGATGGCAAGACGGCGAAATCACTACGACATCGTGATTGCTGGCGGTGGCATGATCGGTTCAAGTCTCGCGTTGGCCCTGGCGCCGCTTGGCAGGCGTGTCGCGATCGTCGAACCTGTACTCAGGTCGTCCGATGCACAGCCGAGTTTCGATGATCGATCGACTGCATTGTCGCGTAGCACGCAGCGTATGTACGAGGCAATGGGTCTGTGGGATGACATTGCTGCAGCCGCAACACCGATATCGCGTATCCATGTATCTGACAAAGGGCGATTCGGTTTCTCGCACATCGAAGCAGCAGAACAAGGTGTCGAGGCGCTGGGCTATGTCGTGATCAATCGCGTACTCGGTAATGTGCTGCAACGAGCTCTTGATGTCGTTGCTTCGCTTGATCTGCTGTGTCCGGCACGAATTATCGCGACGAGCCTCGACCCCGGGCGTGCCAGCGTAACACTCGAGGATGACACGGGGCAGAAGCGAGACATCAGCTGCAGCTTACTGATCGTCGCCGATGGTGCGAATTCAACGGTACGCGACATGATCGGCATATCGGCTCACCAGGTAAAATACGATCAGTGCGCTGTCGTGGGTAATCTCTTGCCTGAAATGTCACTTGATGGTTGTGCCTATGAACGATTCACGCAACAGGGGCCGCTCGCGCTGCTACCCGTCGGCGATGAACGGGCAGGATTTGTCTGGACTTTGTCGGAGAAAAACGCCGATCGCGTAATCAAACTCGATAGTCAGGCGTTTCTCACCGAATTGCAGGAGGCATTCGGGTATCGACTCGGCACATTTTCTCGAGTTGGTAAACGAGCGGCCTACCCGTTGGTATTGAGCAAGGCATTGCGATTGACTGCGCCAAGAGCCGTGCTCGTCGGCAATGCAGCGCACGGATTGCATCCGGTTGCCGCACAGGGGTTCAATCTCGGTCTGCGTGATGTTGCGGCGTTGTGCGATTGCATCGCAGACGCGATTGAGGAGTCAGGTAACTCGATCGACGTTGGTGATGTTGAATTACTCGAGCGTTATGCTACATGGCGGCGCGGCGACCAACGCAAACTCGTCGGGTTTACGGATGGGCTTGTGCACCTGTTTGGCCATTCAAGCCGATCAGTTCGCGCGTTGCGCAACATTGGCATGCTTGGTTTCGATCTGGTTCCAGGCGTACGCTCGCTGTTCGCGAGACACACGATGGGACTTGCTGGTCGATTGCCGCGCTTGTCGCGCGGGGTGCCCCTGTCGTGAAGGAACGTTTCAATGTCGTCATTGTTGGTGCCGGCGTAACCGGTCTGACGATTGCCGCGCTATTGTCGCAAGGCCAACACAGCGAGCGGCTGCGTTTGACGCTCGTAGACGCAAAGGAGCGGCCCCAGTACTGCGCCGACGACGACATTGCGCTGCGAGTCTCTGCGATCTCCAACGGATCGGCCGCCCTGCTAGAGCGCATCGGCGCCTGGTCGACTGTGCGCAAAACAAGAGCATGTGCCTTCGATCGCATGCGGGTCTGGGACGAGTCTTCTACGGTTGAGAGTTCGGAAACTCTGCGTTTTGACGCAGCCGAGTTCGCTGTACCACAGCTTGGCTTCATTGTTGAAAACGCTCTGCTGCGACACGCAGTCCTCGATGTGTTGGGCGCCGCCGATATCAAATTCGCTTTTGCAGCGCCAATCCAGTCGTTGCGCCAGGACGGACAGCAGTATCGCCTGCAGCTCGACGATGCGGGCGAGCTCAAGGCCGACCTGATTATTGGCGCAGACGGTGCGCAATCTTGCATAAGGCAAAGCGTTGCCATCGAGACACATGACTGGCCTTATGGCCAGGCGGCGTTTGTGACTCACTTGCGGCCGGAGAAATCGCATCGCAATACGGCGTGGCAACGATTCTTGCGCAACGGACCGCTCGGCATGTTGCCACTGCCGGATGGGCGACTCTCAATCGTCTGGACGACGACCGAAGAGCAGGCTGACTGGGCGATGTCAGCCAGCGATGAAGATCTGGGAAAATCGCTCAGCGAAGCCTCGGATCAGGTCCTGGGTGCGCTGACGGTCGCCGGCCCGCGAGGCAAGTTTGCCTTGGTCGCCCGGCATGCAAAACATTATGTAAAGTCAGGTATTGCGCTGATTGGCGATGCTGCGCATGCTGTGCATCCGCTCGCCGGGCAAGGCGCCAATCTCGGACTGCAGGATGCGATGACGCTTG
>JADFKA010000238.1 GCA_022565135.1 Pseudomonadota bacterium | reverse complement strand
AGACGTTATTGACTGGCTTACGAGCCGATAACGTCCTGTTAGTAAGCAACTGACTTCAACTGAAAATTCGCCTGGCTTGGAAACGATCTCACGCTGTCGATTTTACCTTTTGACACAGCCTCGGCCAATAGCGGACATAAAATGATGAGGCTGCGGCAACTATCATCATCAACTATTCCGCTCAAAACAACGGATCGTCCTTGTGCTCCTCGAACCATTGTCGTTGCTGACGGATGTCGGCTTCTATCTCAGCCACCAGTCCAAGCCATTCGGGATTGTCTTGCATCGCTGCATAGTGCGGAAAACGCAGCTCCCACCAACCGGAGCGCCAACCCATTTCAACAGCGTCTCTCAAAGCCAAAATCGCTAATGGTTCGTCGCCGCGTGTGACATGGATGAATACATCCAACACACCATAACCATACACAGATCCATGCCCATACCCGCCGAAACGGTGCATCGACTGCATCGCATCGAGCGCCTGATCGAATAGATAGTCAGCTCGATCCGTCTCATCATCGACATGTAGTGAATATGCGGCAGCAACAGTTGAATAAATCTCACTAGTCGTAATAACGACATCGCCATCGCCAAACAGATTCGGGTCGATCTCCTCGAGGATCGATCTTGCACCGCTGGAGTCGCCAAAAGCGACGTAAAGCCAAGCCAGTTTCCTCAATTCCGAGGGGGCGTGCACCCTCTGTGTCATCTGCCTCACCACCTCTAACGCGACCTCGAACTGGGATTGATAGTAGTGAAGCCACGACATGTAACCGAATGCAGCCTCGGGGTACGCATTGTTGAACGCCTCGTAACAACTCTCACCCGACTGATCGTCGCCGAGGTCAAGATACAGACTGCATTCAATTGTGATGTTCTCTACAAAGGACGGATTAAGCTTGGAGGCGGCTTGGGCCCACTTGAGGGCCTCACCCAGGCGCCCCTCATCTATCAATAGCAGGGCCATATTCGTGTAGAAAACCGGAAAATCCGGATTGCGCTCAAGGCCATCAATTACTGTCGATTTCGCGTCTTGATGCCGCCCCAGGATCCGATACATTAGCGCCAAATTGTCTGTCAGTATGGGTGACAATGGATCCAGATCTACTGCCCTGGCCAACTGTACAAGTGCCTCCTCATAGCGATCTGAGATCCGTAACATCGTGTAGTACCAATGATATGCAGTCGCGTAACCGGGACTAAGTTCGATCGCCTTAAGGTAGTATCTTTCAGATTCTTCAGGCTGATTTTGAAACTGTCTCAATCCCGCGAGCGACGTATGCGCCTCTCCTGAGAGCGGATCAATTGACAACGCCCCGTTAATCGCGGTCTGCGCTGGAGCGAGAATACTTTCTATCTTCGTCCCAAGATATTCGGGCTGCAGTATATAGGCGTCAGCGAGACCAACGTATGCAAGCGCGTAATCGGCATCGAGCTCAATGGCTTTTTCAAAATGTGTTTTGGCGCGCAAAATTGCTTCGCCTGATCGCTTTGCCAACTCGTGCCGTCCGAGCACAAACTCCGCGTATGCGTCGAGGCTGTTTGTCGGCATGACTTGCAGTGCTTCATTTTCTTGCTCGGAAAGCACACCATGAAGTGCTGCGACGATCTCGCGCGTAATCTCACTCTGTATCGCGAACAGATTCTCGGCGGTGAGATCCCTGTCATAGCTATCCGCCCATAGAATTTGCTCGGTTTCTGTATCGATGAGCTGAACATTGATGCGAATCTGGTTCCCGGACCTTTGCACGGCGCCCTCGAGAATCGATGCGACACCCAACTCCTGTCCTATCTGCGGAATCGGTTTTGTAGTGTCGCGGTATTGCTCGGTCGACGTTCGTGAGATGACCTTTTCGATAGACGAGAGCCGGGATAGTAACGTCAGCAGATCATCGTGCATGCCTTCGACGAAGAAAGCGTCCTCGGCAATGTTGCTGCGATTAACAAACGGCAATACGGCGATGGAGGTTGAGTCCTGTGCCGTGATCACGGGGTTGCGCTCGACGGATTGCCGGTCGATAACGGTCCAAAGGATGGCGCCGATCACGATGGCAGCGAACGCGCCCAGCAAATAGCGACGGGACGGCTGCGCGACGGAAACCGCGAAACCGGAGGGCAACGGTTCTTGTTCTGCTACTGTGGCCGGCGCGATCAGCCGAAATCCGACTCGCGGTATCGTTTCGAAAATGCGTGGATGCCTGGCGTCGTCGTCAAACGCGTTGCGCAGCTCGTGGATGGCTTGTGTAAGTACATCGTCAGTGACTTCCATGCCCGGCCAGACGCGGTCCAAAATCTCGTCACGGGTCAGGACTTCACCCTCGGCGTCAGCGAGGAAGACGAGCACGGCCATCGATTTGTGCTTGATGCTAACCGTCCGGCCGTCTTTCGTGATCCGATTGAGCTTCGGACTGACGCGCCAGTCGCCAAGCACAAAGTCTGCGTGCCACGATGCCATCGCTGCGTCAATAACCCCATTGTCAATACATTGATCTTAGCAGCTCGAAAAAGAAAGCGGCCGGTGATGTGCCGGCCGCGTTTGTCTTGACTGGCAGTTCCTAATCCGTGCGGGCTGCGATCTGGTCGTCATTAACCGTCCTGGCGGCCTTCGGGTGATACTCGGCCCTATCGAAGTTGCGCATTGCGACCGCACGAGGTCGCTGCAGATCCTTCGGAGCGGCGTTGGAACAGCCATTGACGCAGCCGGCGTTTGAGGCATCTGCGAAGTCCTGCACGGCTCCTTCGTAGTCTCCCTGAAGGGCCCTGAGCACGCCGCGGTTGTTGTAGCTGACCGTCTTGTAGTTCCGGCGCTCGACCGCCCGGTCACAATACACTTCGGCCTGATCGAATTTTTTGCTGAGGATGTAGCCAATACAAAGGTTGTTCAGTACCGCGACTTTCTTCTGTTTGACGACATGCGACAGCCAAACATTGGAAATTCGAATGGCCTTGTCGATCTTGCCAGACTCGATTTCCAAGGTGCCCGGCACTGCATTTGGCGTGGTACGCAACTCCCATGCTTCAGCGTTGGATATTGTGGGGATAGTAGCCAGTAACAATGCGGCGATCATGGCCGCAAACCTGGGGTTTGTGTTAGCAAGTTTTGGGATTGTCATTGTCATGATTCGTCTCCTGGGTTGGTTCGCAGATTCAGGGATACGGGATACATGGCATTGGGTCCTGAACTCGGCACGAACGGAACATCATTCGCCGACGAATCAGGCACGAACCGACACTTAACTAATGGAATTAAAAGGAATTATTCATGGACCACAGCCCGGACAAACTGGAATACCTCATTCGGAGGCCCATTGCAGACAATCATTGCAATGGTTTGGCCGTTAGCCGAATGTCCGCTTTGGGTCATTAGCGGCCCTTCAGACAGATTCTAGCTTAATGTCCGCTTTTGAGCGTAAAGCGGCCGTTCGTCGACCCGATTTCGGAAGTCTCAGGCTGAATGTCTGCTTTTCCCGAAAGCGGACGTTCAAGCACCGCAAAAACCAGTGAAATGAAGGGCCGCTTTCGGCCGAGGCTGTGTCAAAACTCCGCAACAGTCTCACCCCAGAAGTCGCCTTCAAACACAACGTGAGACGCTATTGACTGGCTTACGAG
>JADFKA010000237.1 GCA_022565135.1 Pseudomonadota bacterium | reverse complement strand
AGAAGGATCTCTTCGTTGGCGACGCCACCGCGTTCGACGACCAATTTGAGGCGATCGATCTCGCCTTCGATATCGCCACGAAGTTCTCCCAGGCCCAGAACGCCGAGGGTGTCGCTGATCTTTTTGAGCAATTCGAGTTGCGGTACAAGCTCGGCCGATTTGTTCATGCCTGTACGAACAAAGATATCCAGCACGTCTTTGACCCGACCCAGATCTTCCCTGATCGCTGCAGCAACCGTTTTCATGAGCTTGACACTGGGTGCCGATAGCGCCTCCCGTGCCTGCTCGACCTGCTCATCACCAGGCAATAACTCAGAAAGATTGAACGCCGAGCGAATTTCGCTGATGCGCTTGCCGGCCGTACTCGAACGCGCGACATAGTAGAGGAGATTATTTAATAAATCGTCGACAGGGTGAGTATCGAAAGCCTCAACACCCTCGTCGATAACGCGTCTGATCTGGCGGTCGGCTTGCCCAAGAAGTCGTTTCAACGCGACCGATGTCTCCAGCCCTCCTTCGCGTAGCGATTCAAGCACACCGGCAACGATCCACCACAACTGATGCATGTCATCGCGAGTTGCCGCTTCTTCGAGCATATCCGTGACAACTGCCAGCGTATCCAGATGGCGTTGGATATCGACGCCCTTGATCCAACCGAGTAGCGCTAGCTGAAATCTGGGTCGCACGCGCGCTGCCACAGCTACTGGGTCTTCGCCGCTTCCCTCTCGTGCAGTGCTCGTCTTCTTCACCTGGTTCGGCGACAGATTCAGCAGCAGCAGTGTTCCTTCAGAAAGTAACGGCTCGCCGCGCGCTGCTCGCAAGTCGTTAAGCATCGGCAAAAGCACAAGCGCAATATCACGTCCGCCACCGAGCAGCCGTTCGATGTAAACCGGCAGTTGAACCATCGCTCGTGTTAGTGCATCAAGCCCATCTTCGCGACCCTTGCCGGCACGTAACCTGGCCAGATACTTGCAATCAAGCTCCATCTCTTCGGCCAGCAACGCCGCACCATAGGTTTCGGTGATCTGAAGTGCGCCACGAATCTGATGCAACAGTTCGCCTGCGCGCACCAGCGCCGCTGATCCGCCGCGACCATCAACGCAATCTTCGAGCGCAAGATGGGCATTGCGCATCGTCTCAATGAGTTCGTGGCTGACAATCGACAACGCGTTCACAGTGATCTCGCCGCGACCTGCGTCGAGGTCCTGCTCTTGTATGCTGATTTCGCCTGTCATCAACGATCCGTGTTGTTGCTAGCCCGTCTGTGCCTGCTTGTCTGCCTGTTGATCGCCGAAATCCTTCGAAGAAGAAGAAGAAGAGGACAAGGCGTTCGACTGCGGTGCCTCTTTGGGCAAAGTGAATCCGGCGACTGTTTTTCTGAGCTGTGTTGCAAGATCGGCAAGTTTTGATATGGCGGCTGCCGTCGCAGTCGTTGCTTTGCCCGTCTGTTCACTGATTTCACGCAGCCGCGTCGTGCGGCGCGTTACGTCGGCCGCAGCCGCAGCCTGGTGGCGCGCAGATTCCGAGATATTCTGTACGAGAGTCGCAATTTGATTTGATACTTTTTCGATTTCGTCCAGCGCCGCGCCTGCGTTCTCGGCGAGCAATGCCCCGCCAACCACGTCCGTCGTACTACGCTCCATCGACACGACAGCTTCGTTGGTATCGGCCTGAATTGTTCGCACAAGGACTTCGATCTGCTTCGTCGCATTGGTCGAGCGCTCGGCGAGCCTTTGGACTTCGTCTGCAACAACTGCGAAGCCGCGGCCAGCCTCGCCGGCCATTGAAGCTTGAATCGATGCGTTGAGTGCAAGAATGTTGGTCTGCTCGGCAATGTCATTGATGAGCTCAACGATGTTGCCGATTTCCTGTGAACTTTCGCCCAGGCGTTTGATTCGTTTAGAGGTTTCCTGAATCGTCTCGCGAATCGTGTTCATGCCATCGATCGTGCGCCGCACGGCCTCGCCGCCTTTGTGCGCAACCTCAACCGAGTATCGTGCAACATCGGATGAACGTTCGGCATTACCCGACACTTCTTCGATTGATCTTGCCATCGATACTATCGACTCAGTAGCCGCATTGATTTCGAGCGCCTGATTTTCAGCCGCTTTGGCCATATGTGAGGCCGTGTTTTTAGTCTGCTTCGCCGCTCCATCGACCATGATCGCCGTTTCATTGACAGTGGTTACCAGTTTCCGGAGTTCCTCGATCGCATAGTTGAACGAATCGGCGATTGTGCCGGTTATGTCCTCGGTCACGGTAGCTTCAACCGTCAGATCACCATCGGCAAGACTGCCCATCTCATCAAGCAGGCGCAGAATAGCCTGCTGATTCCTCTCATTTTGCTCGGCATGTTCCTTGGCGCTTCTTTCGAATACGGCGCTCTTGGAATTCAAAAACAAGAGTATGAGAATCAGTAACGTTACCGCACCCATCAACCCGACAGGAATCCAGGCAATCTGCAGAAAGCCGGGCAATATGCTACCTGCCCTCGTTCCCGCAAATGCGTCTTCCAGGCTCGCTGCACTCGCGGCAAGCTCGGCATGTACAGCAGACAGATCAATGACCTGACTGACGCCGGCACTAATCCGGTCGAGTTGTACATCGATATCGGTCAAATGGCTGGCCAGCGGTACGAGCGCAACTTCGCGACCTTCGACATTGAGCGGCCGGACATCAAGTACAGTATTTTCGCCCGACAATGCATCTGTCACCATGTGCAGAAACGCTACATCGTCAACCATACTGTGCGCCACGGATGCAGCATCGGGGTTGGTCGTCAGTCCCGATGCCGATCGGCCGATGCGCGCTGCGCGTTGTTGAAATTCCTGAATGATGCTCGTACTGCCTGCGCGATCCAGTAACTCGTTTGACAGGTCCAGGATCGACGCAATGCTTGCATTAATAAATGTCGCCGCATCCTGTAATGCCTCAACGTCAGTTCGTTTTGCGAGCACTGCGGCTGCATGGGATTCGAGTTGCTGCCATTCTCGCGACGCACCTGGGACCGCCAGGCCGGCGCTGCGGCGAAGTTGTGCAATTCGCTTGTAGCTCGCATCGAGCCGATCGAATCCGCCGACTTCGCCTTCGAGTGCGCTGCGAGCATGCGACGGTATTGCTTGCGACAATGCGGCCAGCTCAACCGTCGATGCGTTGCCGCTACTATTCTGCAGGTATGTAAATACCGCTGCAATAATCATCAACACCACGGCCACTATCGCGACAGTCCTGAACCTGGATGATGTGTCTGTATTCCTTGCCATGGGCTTCTAAAGCTCTTCGTTGTTTTAGGTCGGGATCGTCTCTTTGTCCTTCACTGCAGCGATCACGACTCTGCTGCAGCCTGCAGGAACAGATTGCTTTCCACAAAATCAAATACACTCAGAATGGGCCATGTCTCATTATTGCGTTGATACGCGCCCGTTAGAAATCGGTCTACACGAACGACGGTTTCTGGCCATTTGTCCGTATATTCGTGCTCCATGAAACGGCGAAAGCCAAGCACTTCGTCAACAACAAGTCCGGCTGGAATGTCGCGGTGATTTACCGAAATGACACGAGTGGTTCGACGCAATGACGTCCGGCCGCTGCCAAGCAGCAATTTGATGTCGACCAGCGGCAGTAAGT